>NZ_DALZCD010000167.1:0-9498 GCF_031978025.1 Erwinia sp. | reverse complement strand
TGGTTTTTCACTGACTAAATCCGGGCTATGGACGGCAGTGACCGTGGTGGGCATGACCTTTGGCATCTGGCTGTTCGGCGTGCTGGCCGATCGCTTTGCCCGCTGGAAAATCTTCCTGATTTACCAGACTGGTGCGGTGGCGATGGTGATCCTCTATGCACAACTGCGCGATCCCACGGTGATGCTATTTACCGGCGCAGTGATGGGGATGTTCGTTAACGGCATGATTGGTGGCTACGGCGCACTGATTTCTGATACCTATCCCGTGCAGGTTCGTGCGACGGCGCAGAATGTTTTATTTAATTTGGGGCGGGGTGTTGGCGGTTTTGGCCCACTGGTTATCGGGCTGCTGGCGATGCAGTTCTCCTTTACGGCGGCGATCACGCTATTGGCTCTGATCTATCTGCTGGATATTTTTGCCACGCTGTTTTTACTGCCTAAGACGCAGGGCAGTGAGGATTCGCTGGGCGCGATCGGCTAATCGGGCAAGGGAACGACCGGTACCATGCCGGGCGCACGTGCAAAATAGCGGCTGTTTTCTGGCGTGGCTGACTTACCGATACGGGAAGCCAGCAAAAACCGCCGGGTTCAACAGCCCGGCCGGGATTACCCGGCTTTACAGGCTCAGGCTTTATCGGCGGGTTAGCTGCCAGCCTTTCTGCCGCCACAGCTCGGGCAACTGCGCCATATCCTCAAAAGACGTGACCAGCGGATGATCCAGCGGCTTATTGTGGGCATCCGCGCAGTAGTAGAACACCGGGATGCCCGCCGCGATGCCAGCTTTGGCGCCCGCTTCGGAATCATCTACAAGGATGCACTGCTCCAGCGGGATGCCCATCTGTTCTGCCGCATACGCCATCAGCGCCGGATCGGGCTTCCAGCGTGAAATTGTATAGCCGCTGTACAACCGGTCATCAAAATAGTCGAGCATGCCGGTCAGCCCCAGTGAATGCTGCATTTTCGGTACGGTGCCATTCGAGACCACGCACATGGGCACGTTAATCTGCTCCAACAGAGCTTTTGCACCCGCAACAGGTTGTAGCTGTTCCTCAAAAAGGCGTGCTACTTCCTGGCGGTAAGCCGGTTCCAGCTCTTCGACGCTGGCACTGAGATCGTAAGCGGCGGTTACATCGGCAATAATGTCATAGAGCTTTACACCCTTATACTTTTCAAACATTTCCTGCAGGGATAGCCCGACACCATAGCGTGCAAACGTATTGACGTAAGCCTGGGTACAGAGCAGCTCGCTATCCACCAGCGTGCCGTCACAGTCAAAAAAGATACAGCTAACAGACATGGGTTCATCCTTAACGAAGGGGCGTGCTTTTACTTTACCCGCCGAAAGGGAAAACGCGACCGGAAAGATGAAATTTCCGTTAACGGCAGTGAACGCAGGGTTAACCAGGCGCAATCGGTTGCGAAAAAACCCTGATGCCGTCTGGCAAATTAAAATTTATCGTTTAGGATAGCCGACGATAACTTTTCTCCGTTTTGGAATCTTATATGAACAACTCAGGTCTACTGCAGCGGATCTTCAAACTACAGGAACACGGCACGACGGTGCGAACGGAAGTGATTGCCGGTTTTACCACCTTCCTGACCATGGTCTATATCGTTTTCGTGAATCCGCAGATCCTCGGCGTAGCCGGCATGAATACGCAAGCGGTATTCGTGACGACCTGCCTGATCGCCGCCGGAGGCAGTATTCTGATGGGGCTTGTCGCCAACCTGCCGGTAGCGCTCGCCCCCGCCATGGGCCTGAATGCCTTTTTTGCTTTTGTCGTGGTCGGCGCGATGGGTGTTTCCTGGCAGACCGGCATGGGCGCTATCTTCTGGGGTGCCGTAGGGCTGCTGCTGCTGACCATTTTCCGGGTGCGCTACTGGATGATTTCCAATATTCCGGTCAGCCTGCGCGTGGGCATTACCGCCGGTATCGGCCTGTTTATCGCGATGATTGGTCTGAAGAATGCCGGTATCGTGGTGGCGAACAAAGAGACGCTGGTGGCCGTAGGGGATTTAACCTCGCATAGCGTGCTGCTTGGGGCTTTAGGCTTCTTTATTATCGCCGTGCTGGCCTCGCGCAATATTCATATTGCGGTGCTGGTTTCTATTGTGGTTACCACGCTGATCGGTCTGGCACTGGGTGACGTGAAGTTCAACGGCGTGTTTTCTATGCCTGCGGGGATGACGTCCATTCTGGGCGAGGTCGACCTTAAAGGTTCGCTGAATATCGGCATGGCGGGGATTATCTTCTCCTTTATGCTGGTAAACCTGTTTGACTCTTCCGGCACGCTGATTGGCGTGACGGACAAAGCCGGGCTGACCGACGAAAAAGGCACGTTTCCACGCATGAAACAGGCGCTTTACGTTGACAGTATCAGTTCGGTTGCAGGCGCTTATATCGGCACCTCTTCCGTTACCGCCTATATTGAAAGCTCTTCCGGCGTTTCTATTGGTGGACGCACCGGGCTGGTGGCCGTTGTGACAGGCTTGCTGTTCCTGCTGGTGATGTTCCTGTCGCCGCTGGCGGGCATGGTGCCTGCTTATGCCGCGGCTGGCGCGCTGATTTATGTGGGCGTGCTGATGACTTCCAGCCTGGCGCGCGTGAAGTGGGACGATCTGACCGAGGCGGTTCCGGCCTTTGTCACCACCGTAATGATGCCTTTCAGTTTTTCCATTACCGAGGGTATTGCGCTGGGCTTTATTTCTTACTGCGTGATGAAACTGGGCACCGGCCGCTGGCGCGAAATTTCGCCGTGCGTCATCGTGGTGGCCATCCTGTTCGTGTTAAAAATCGTCTTTATCGACGCGCACTGATCTGAACGGGCCGCTGGCCCGTTTTTTTTGGCTGGGCTAAAGCGTCATGGCTTTTCCCGGCGGCAGGCTGACCAGTCGGAGCGCTCGCGACCCTGTCGTGTGCCCACCTGCCGGGACAGTCTGCAACCCTTTCCAGCCCGCATCGTCCACTTCCCACAGCGAGAGCCGGTCACAACCATGAGAATGGGCGCAGGACCAGATAATCAGCGGTTCCACATCGGAAAAGGCTTCTATTTGCGGCTGCAGAAGCGAACGTAATCGTCCGGCAGCAGGATGTAGCCTTAACGACTCTTTTTCCGGGTTATCGGTTAGTTTCAGTATGCTTTGACGTATCGTCCAGAGCTGGGTTGCTGCCTCGTCCGGATCGGTTTGTGCCTGAACCCAGGCCTTTTCAGCCGGCGAAATTTCACGCGAATACTGTTCCAGTGCCTGTCGGCTGTGCGCGCGCACTATCTCCATGTCTAACCCGACACCGCCATCCTCCCCGGCCAGCAGGACGCCAACAATATTGCTCGCATAGGCGATGCTAAAATCGGGCAGCTGTGGATCGGCAAAGTGGGGACGCCCGTTTGGTGACAGCCGAATTTCAGGCAGTGGCGCAATACCATAAAGGTGCAGCAGCATTTCCGCCAGCAGCATGCGGGCCGTCAGGAAGCGCGTTTGCCGTCTTTCCGGCAATTTTCTGGCGCTCTCTATTGTCTGTTGAGAAAGTTGGCGCTGCGGGGGAGAAATATCTGTCAGGATCCAGCGTGCAAAATGGCTGCCCATCTGTCGCTCCGTGAAAAAAGAGTGAACGCTCTTTATTATTGTAAGAAATTTACTGGCAAATGACAGATAATTTTAGCCATTTCCCACTAAAGCAGGATAAATATTAACGGTGGAAAGACCGAGTTCGAGAATGAATTTTATTAATTTTTAATGTATTTATTAGTCTGTTTTAATTTGAATGCTTCCCTGTAATATTACTTTGTCCGAGCTGGAAGAGATCACACCTTACTCTTAATAATAGTGTAAGGTGTCAATAAATCTGAAAAGCTATTTTTAATTATAAATTGAAGTTGATCCCTGGAAGGGGAATAGTGTAACTTTCTCTGCCACTCATGGGTGATGGATTTTATTAATTATTAATAATGTTAGGGAAAACAAACCGTTATTTTGCAGGGAAGCGGTTCAATATTTGCAGACGAAATGGTTGGGGAAAGCTTTGCTAACCTCCGCCTGTCCGGCCTGGGCCGTCGCTCTGGCGTCGATACTGTTTTTTACTCTGCTACTGACCTTTATCCTTTACGGCACGTTCACGATTAACGTTAACGGTGAAATCATCTCATTACCGCACGCTATCACCCTGTTTGCACCACAGCAGGGGATTATTACTAAAGCCTGGGCTGAAAATGGCCAGCGCGTAAAAAAGGGCGATCGCCTTTATCAAATTGATGTCAGTCGCATTAGCTCAACCGGTAATGTCAGCGCGCGTTCAGTCGAAGCGATTAATCAGCAGATTACGCTATCGGAAACGATTATTTCCCGGCTTCAAAACAAAGCGATCGCGCTAAAGAATTTGCAGCATCAGTTGGAACAGTACCGTGTAGCCCATCAAAAATCACAGAAGCTGATTTATGATGCCGCAAAGGGCCTGAAGGAAATGCGGAAAAGCATGACGAATTACGGTGACTATTTATGTAAGGGACTCATTAGCAAAGAGCAGTTTGCGAACCAGCGCTACTTTTTTATCAGCAGCAGAACGCCTGGCAAAGCCTGAACACCCAGGCAATCCAGGCGTCTTTGCAAATCAGTAAGCTGGAAAGCGAATCGATCACCAAAGGCATTGAGCATGATAACCAGATTTCGCAGTATCAGGCGCAGCGATCTGATGCGTCAGCTCGCAGAAGGAGATGCCAGCGGCACACTGTTGATCCTCGCCCCAGTGAGGGCAAAATCGAAAATATGAGCGTGACGGAAGGGCTGATGGTGGGCGCTGGCGACAGTCTGGCCCAACTAACGCCTGCCAGCAGCACCCGTTACTACCTGATGCTGTGGCTACCCAAAATACTACCAGTCTGCCCTATATCTATCCTGGCGACGCCATTAACTTGCGCTATGAACCCTTTCCCTACGAGAAGGATGATCAGTTTCCGGGCCGTATCCTGTCTGTTTCTAATGTGCCCGCCTCTTATCAGGAGATGGGCAAATACAACACGCTTCCTCGTACTGACGGCGTGATTGAACCTTATTACAAGGTCATCGTCGCGCTTGAAGAGAGCCGGTTCATTGACCACGGCAGGCCGCTGGCGCTTTCCGGTGGGCAGAAGCAGCGCCTGTTGATTGCGCGGGCCTTATACCGACGGCCCAATATCCTGTTTCTGGATGAAGCGACCAGCCATCTGGATCTGGCTAACGAGGCGCATATCAACGCCTCCGTAGCGGCGCTGAACATCACCCGCATCTTTATCGCACTCCGGCCTTCAACTATCGCCAGCGCGGACAGGGTGATTGAACTGTAAAATCGCGCCCTGTGGGAAAGCAGGGCGCGGGAACCTTTACTTGCCGATACAAAAACTGGAGAAAATGCGTCCCAGCAGATCGTCGGAGGTAAACTCGCCGGTGATTTCGCTCAACGCCTGCTGCGCGACGCGCAGCTCTTCTGCCAGCAGCTCGCCCGCTTTCGCGCCCAGCAGCTGCTCTTTCCCCTGAAGTAAGTGAACGGCCGCTAACTCCAGTGCCTGAAGATGGCGACGGCGCGCCAGGAAGCCGCCTTCGGTATTGCCTGCAAAGCCCATCGTTTCTTTAAGGTGCTCGCGCAGAACCTCAATGCCTTCACCGGTACGCGCGGAAAGGCGAATAAGTGAGTGATCGTTCACTTGCGTTAGCCCCAGCGTTTCGCCCGTGACATCCGCTTTATTGCGCACCACGGTAATCGGCAGGCTGGCCGGCAGACGAGCAATAAAGTCCGGCCAGATTTCCGCCGGTTCCGTCGCGCCCGTGGTGGTGCCGTCAACCATAAACAGCACGCGGTCGGCCTGCTCGATTTCATGCCAGGCACGCTCAATACCGATCCTTTCTACCTCATCGCTGGCTTCGCGCAGGCCGGCGGTATCGATAATATGCAGCGGCATACCGTCGATATGAATATGTTCACGCAGCACGTCGCGCGTGGTGCCGGCAATATCGGTGACGATAGCAGCTTCGCGCCCCGCCAGCGCGTTCAGCAGGCTCGATTTCCCGGCGTTGGGGCGGCCCGCAATGACCACTTTCATGCCTTCACGCAGCAGGCTGCCCTGACGCGCCTCGGCGCGTACGCCGTCCAGGTCGGCTATCACCTGATTCAGCTGGGCTTCGATTCTGCCGTCTGACAGGAAGTCTATTTCCTCATCCGGAAAATCAATCGCCGCTTCTACATAGATTCGCAGGTGAGTAAGTGCTTCCACAAGCGTGTTAACGCGCAGCGAAAAAGCGCCCTGGAGGGAGTTCAGCGCCGAACGAGCTGCCTGTTCCGAACTGGCATCAATCAGATCGGCAATAGCCTCTGCCTGCGCCAGATCGAGCTTGTCGTTCAGGAAGGCGCGCTCGGAAAACTCGCCGGGGCGAGCGATACGCACGCCAGGAATAGCCACAATGCGCTTCAGCAGCAGATCCAGAATGACCGGGCCGCCGTGGCCTTGCAGCTCCAGCACGTCTTCGCCGGTAAAAGAATTCGGGCCGGGAAACCACAGCGCAATTCCCTGATCCAGCGTGGCGTTATCGGCGTCACGAAAGGGCAGATAGTCGGCGTAGCGGGGCTTCGGCAGTTTGCCCAACAGCGCGTGGGCCACCTCGGTGGCTTTCGGGCCGGAAACGCGCAGAATACCCACGCCACCGCGGCCTGGCGGCGTCGCCTGGGCGACGATAGTCTCGCTATGACTCATGTTCGACTCTCTTTTTAAGACAAAAAAATAAGGCGGTCTGTTGACCGCCTTATGATAACGATTGTCCGCGCCGTTGGCGACGGCAGGTCGTTTACGCTTTTTTCTTGTCGCGGCTGTGCAGACCGCGTTTTTCCAGCCCGCGGTAAATCAGCTGCTGCTGCAGAATGGTCACCAGGTTGCTGACGATGTAGTACAGCACCAGACCAGACGGGAACCACAGGAAGAACACGGTGAAGATGACCGGCATAAAGGTCATGATCTTCTGCTGCATCGGGTCGGTCACGGTGGTAGGCGACATTTTCTGAATGAAGAACATCGTCATGCCCATCAGGATCGGCAGGATATAGTACGGGTCCTGAGCTGAAAGGTCATGGATCCACAACGCGAACGGCGCATGACGCAGCTCGATAGAACCCATCAGCATATAGTACAGCGCCAGGAAGATCGGCATCTGGATAACCAGCGGCAGACAGCCGCCCAGCGGATTCACCTTCTCTGCTTTATACAGCGCCATCATCTCCTGACTCATGCGCTGCTTGTCTTCACCAAGACGTTCACGCATTGCCTGGATTTTCGGCTGCAGCATACGCATTTTAGCCATCGAGGTGTACTGCGCTTTGGTCAGCGGGTACATGATGCCGCGCACGATAAAGGTGATCACGATAATGGAGAAGCCCCAGTTACCGATAAAGCTGTGCAGGAATTTCAGCAGCTTAAACAGCGGCTGAGAGATAAACCACAGCCAACCGTAATCCACGGTCAGATCCAGGTGCGGAGCGATAGCCGCCATTTTATCCTGAATTTCCGGGCCAACCCACAGCGTGGCATTCAGATTCTGCTGTGCGCCTGGCGCTACGGAAACCGGCGTAGATTTGTAACCTACTGCCGCAATGCCGTTACCCAGATTGCTGGTATAGAGCGTGTTAGCCCCGTTGGTACGCGGTACCCAGGCGGTAGCGAAGTACTGCTGCAGCATCGCGACCCAACCGTTGTTGGTGTTGACGCTCAGGTTTTCGTTATCGCTGATTTTGTCGAACTTGTACTTCTCGTAGTTGCTTTCGCTGCTGGAGTAAGCCGCGCCACGGAAGGTATGCAACGCAAAATTATTGCTGCCGGTATCGCGATGCTTAGGCAGATCGATAGTCTGCTTCAGCTGACCGAACATCGCCAGTTCCAGCGGCTGCTGGGTGGTGTTGTTGATCTGGTAATCGACGTTAATGGCAAACTCGCCGCGCTTCAGCACGAACGTTTTGGTGTAGGTCGCGCCGTTTTCCGCCGTAAAGGTCATTGGAATACGCAGCTCGCTTGCGCCATCGGCCAGCTCAAAACTGTCCTGAGTCGTGGTGTAAAGCGGACGTGCGCCGTTGGCCGGGTTATCCGGGCCGTTGCGTCCGGTCAGGCCGCTCTGCGCCTGATAGAGAAAGCCTGGCGAGGTTTCCAGTAGCTGGAAAGGCTGTGAAGAACCCAGTTTGTCCGGGTAAGTCAGCAGCTGTGCCTGCTCAATATCGCCACCGCGAGTATTGATCTGTAAAGACAGGACGTCAGTCTTAACGGTGATCGTTTTGCCCTGGCCGCTGGCGGGTACACCCTGGTTTGCGGCATCACCGGCTGCTGTCGTGTTTTGTGTGGTCTGGGTTTGCTGTGGCTGCGGAGCATGGTCCGTTTGCCAGGTCTGCCAGATCATAAAAGACACGAACAGAAAAGCGATGAGAAAAAGATTGCGTTGCGAATCCATCGTTAATGTTCTCAGTTATCGTCGGTTTTTGGCGGCACCGGATCGTCGCCACCCGGGTTCAAAGGGTGGCATTTTAATACGCGTTTCATCGTCAACCAACTGCCTTTTACCACACCAAACCTGCGCAATGCCTCAATACCGTATTGCGAACAGGTTGGGTGGAAACGACAGTGGGGTCCTAAGAGCGGACTGATCGCGCGTTGATAAACGCGGATCAGCGCAATCAGGAGCCGCGAGCCAGGCGACAGTGACGACGCCACATCTTCTCCAACGCTTCCATCAGCGCAAGGTTATCCAGATCGGCCACGCCTTTTTTCGCCACCACTACAAAATCCATAGCGGGCAGGTCGTGCTGACGCAGACGAAAGCTTTCGCGGGTCAATCGCTTGATCCGGTTGCGTTCATGCGCGCGCTTAACATGTTTTTTGGCGACGGTAAGACCGATGCGGGGATGCCCCAGCGAGTTAAGGCGGCCGAGTATGGTGATTTGCGGCGTACCGGCTCTTTGTGGCTGCTGGAAGACGAAAGTGAAATGAGTGGGAGTTAACAAACGTAACTCCCTGGGAAATGCGAGCTTAACCACTCAGGGGTAAGCTTTTATTACTTAGAAACGGTCAGACGTGAACGGCCTTTAGCACGACGACGTGCCAGAACCTGACGACCATTTTTTGTTGCCATACGAGCACGGAAACCATGTGAACGGTTGCGCTTCAGTACGGACGGTTGAAAAGTGCGTTTCATGGCGATTTCTACCTAAACTTGGAAAATTTCACTTAGTGACGCGCTTGAAAGGTTCGAAAACCGACCGGCGCCTCAGTGTATCTTTAATAAAGAGGCGGGATTGTAATAATTGTACAGTCCGGAGTCAATTTACTTCGCTTTTAAAGGCGCGTCTGGTATCCCGTTCGACCGCAAAACCAGCCGGTACGGGCCAGAGCGCAACACGCCGGGGCACGAATTATACGGCCTCTGGCGTAAAGCGCAAGGATCGTTCAGGATCTTCCGCCGATCTTATTGCAAGCGCGTTGCATAAATAACGTGACG
>NZ_DALZCD010000166.1:0-9555 GCF_031978025.1 Erwinia sp. | reverse complement strand
AATACCTGCCTGTCACGCAGGGGGTCGCGGGTTCGAGCCCCGTCCGTTCCGCCACTTTATATAAGGCCCTGAGCTTACGCTCAGGGCTTTTTTTTGTCTGTTATTCTGCCTGCCTTGTTTCTTTTGCTTTTCTTCTGTCGCTCCCCGTCCCAAACAGCCCTGGCGGCCACACTTTGCGCCTCTCCTGCATGCTTCAGACAGGATATTTCCGGAGCCATTCGCTGACAAAATCGACAAAGGAGCGAATGCGGGTATTAACCGAACGATCGCCATAGTAGACCGCGTTAAACGGCATATCCACCGGCAAAAGCCTGTCGGCCATAATCTCCACCAATGAGCCATCGCTTAAGTCTTTATTGATCATAAAGTCTGACAGGCAGGCAATACCGTTACCGTTCAGGCACAGCTGACGGAGCGTCTCACCACTGTTGGAAGTACTGGCTGGCGTAATATCATAAAGCTGGCCGTCTGCTCTGGCGATGGGCCAGCGATTCAGATTCAGCGGCTCAACAAAGCCCAGGCAGGCGTGCTGTGCCAAATCCTCTACGGTTTGGGGTGTCCCGAACTGTTGCAGCCAGGCCGGGCTGGCGACTATTTTGCGTCGACTATTAAACAGCAGGCGTGCGCGCAAGCTTGAATCGCTTAGCGTGCCGGCGCGGATAGCAACGTCTACTTTACGTTCGATCAAATTGATAAAAGTCTCGGAAGAAACTAGCGAGAGTGTGACCTCAGGGAAGCGTTCACGAAAAGGTTTGATCATGGGCATCAACAGATGCAGAACCACTGGCGTAGCGGCATCAATGCGCAGCGACCCCTTGGGCAGTCTTTTTTGTTCTGCCAGCTCGTTTTCTGCTGCAGACATCTCCTGAAGAATAGCCTGAACCCGCTTAAAATAAGCTTCGCCCTCGTGGGTTAATTTAATTTGTCGGGTGGTGCGGGTCAGCAACTCTACCTCAAGCTTGTTTTCCAGTTTTTTAACTGCACGGCTCACGGCAGAGTTTGCCATTTTCAGCCGCTCGGCAGCCTTACTGAAACTGCCGTTTTCCACCACGGCGACAAAAATCGCCAGTTCCTCTGAGTTTGCCTTCATGACTGCTTCCTGAACGAAATGCTTTGGAAATATCTGCAGGTGGTAATTAAAGCATGATGAAGCAGTGCAAGCCAAACCACGGGCGGCGTAGAGCCTTTACTGACAGCACACTATCACCGTTAACCTGGCCGCAGTGGCGGTAAACAAAGGCTTCTGGATTCCATCAACTTTTGTCAGGGGCGCTATCAGGCAGATAGCCAGAGCGCACGCAATAAATCGACTACAGTTACAGGCGGCAGACAGGTAAAAAGAGGGATTAGCATACCTTCATCCGGTACTTATTAGCCGCCTCCGATTGAAACCCGGCTATAAAGTCCCTATAACTGAATGCAGTCATCATTGGTCAATATACAGAGGTCAGACGCTAACGTGCGGAAAAAAACTTATGCCATGAGATATGTCGCCGGGCAGCCTGCGGAACGCATCTTTCCGCCGGGCGCAATGCTGCATATGGGCAAAGCGTTACCGCCCGGCGCGCCGCTGACAGAGCACGCTACGTTACGGGTGCTGGTATGGAACATCTTTAAGCAACAGCGCGCCGAATGGCTTTCGGTATTACAAAATTTCGGCAAAGACGCGCAGCTGGTTTTGCTGCAGGAAGCGCAGACGACGCCAGAACTGATCCATTTTGCTACCAGTAACTATCTTGCTGCAGATCAGGTACCAGCATTCGTGCTGCCGCAACATCCTTCCGGCGTGATGACGCTGGCTGCAGCGCATCCCGTTTACTGTTATCCGCTACGGGAGCGTGAACCGCTGCTGAGGCTGGCTAAATCGGCGCTGGTGACCGCTTATGCGCTGCCGGGCGGCAAGATGCTGATGGTTGTGAATATCCATGCGGTAAACTTCAGTCTGGGTATCGACGTGTACAGTAAGCAGCTTGGCCCAATAGGTGAACAGATTATTCATCATAAAGGGCCGGTTATCATGGCGGGAGATTTCAATGCATGGAGTCGCCAGCGAATCAATGCGCTCTATGCCTTTGCGCATAATATGGGGCTGCACGAGGTCAACTTCACTGACGATCATCGGCGTAAAGCCTTTGGTCGACCGCTGGATTTTGTCTTCTACCGGGACATGGATGTAGCGGAAGCTTCCGTGTTGGTGACGCGTGCTTCCGACCATAACCCTCTACTGGTAGAGTTTACGCCTTAATCGTGCTCGCTCTGCTCTACGAAAGCTACTGCGCGCACGGGTGAGGCAGAACCGCCCTTGATGCGCAAAGGCAGGGCGATAAAAACAAAAGCCGCGGGCAGACTGTGAAGGTTTGCCAGGCTCTCAATAATCAGCCCTCCCGCTCCTAATATTGCCTCATGGGCCGGATAATCTTTACTGTCTGCACAATCCAGCGACAGGGCATCGGTACCGAAAATCGTGACGCCTTTTTCCAACAGATAATCTGCACTCCTGGCTGAAAGGCCCGGCCAGCCACTCATAAACCCAGTATGGTCAGGACGACAGCGCCATTTTTTATCGTAGCCTGTACGAAACAGAACGATATCCTTTGCGGTTATTTCGCCATTTCTGGCTTCCCACTCCGTGATCATATCAAAAGTAATCGCGCCGTTTTTTAATACGTGAGCCATGTTCAGGCAGCGGCCACGCCCCACTAACTGGCGAATATCAACCCGATCAATACTCTCTCCGTGCGGCATAAAATGCACCGGGGCGTCTATATGCGTCCCGCAATGATCGCCCAGGCTTAGCTGACAGTTATAGTTGCCGTCGCCTGTAGCAAAATTTTCCGCACTGCTCAGAAAGAAGCGTCCGTCACCGGGCCAGACTGGCATGCCTTCTTCATAAACATGGCTCAGTTCAATCAGGCGATGTCGGTTCAGTAGTGCAACCAAATCAGTAGTCATGGCGGCCTCACGATAAACGGAGAGAAAAGCAGTAGAGCACAGGGCGGGGGAACAGGAAACGGCAGACATAAAAAAACCAGTCCGGAGACTGGTTTTTTCAAGCTGTACTCTTAGCTGTCAGGCGTCGCATTGTTACTGACAAACAGCGTCAGCCTGTCGCCGGGCTGAATATTTGCCGATCCGCCGCTGTTCCAGCGCAGCAGATCCCTCGTGTTTACGCCGTGACGTTTTGCGATGCTGGCCAGAGAATCACCTTTACGAACCTTATAGGTGATGCTGTTGCCATTATCGGCCAGTCTGGTTGCGCTTTCGCTGCCGCCCAGGCTGAGCGTCTGTCCCGGTTTGATGGTCGCACCACGCAGGTTATTAGCCTGCTGTAGCGTCTTCATCGACACGTTCAGGCGTTTTGCAATGCCTGACAGGGTATCGCCATTACGCACCTTGTAAGAGGTGCTGCTGGCCAGCTCGGTGGGCTGTACCGCCGCGATGTCGCCTGTTGCCAGTGAGCTACGCAGCTGCGCCACGTGCGACTTAGGCACCATAATATAGTGCGGGCCATTAGGGGCCGTCATGCCGCGCTTGTAGCCGGTATTAAAGCTCTTCAGCTTGTTTAACGACATACCGGCCATTTCGGCCGCCTGCGTTAACTCAATCTGCTGACCCACTTCAACACGCGCCAGCGCACGGGTTTCGTTAGGCTCCGGAAGACGAATGCCGTAGCGCTTGTTGTTTTTCAACAGCTCGCTTAAGGCCAGCATCTTCGGCACGTATACCGTGGTTTCATGCGGAAGCGACAGCGACCAGAAGTCCGTTGCTTTACCGCGAGCCTTGTTGCTTTTTATCGCTTTCAGTACCCGGCCTTCGCCGCTATTGTAGGCGGCCACGGTCAGCAGCCAGTCACCGCCGAACATGCCGTTCAGGCGCTGCATCATATCCAGTGCGACTTTGGTCGAGGCGACAATATCGCGACGACCGTCATACCACTGGTTCTGCTTAAGACCATAATTACGTCCCGTTTGCGGCACGATCTGCCAGATGCCTGCGGCATTGGCAGAAGAGGTCGCATGAGGATCAAAAGCGCTCTCCACTATGGGTAATAGTACTAGTTCCATCGGCATTTTACGTTGCTTAATCTGCTCGACAATCCAGTACATATACGGCTCAGCCCGTAACGTTACATCGTGGAGATAGCTCTTGTTTCTTAAGTACTTTTGTTTTTGTTCGCGTATCCGGGGGTTTTCCGGAACCTTCATCTTCAGCTCGTCGCCTATGAAATTCCACAGATCCTGATCTTTCGCCAGGCTGGTCCCATCGTCCTGCCAGCGTGGCGATAACAACCGATCTGCGTTCTGACTGCTCTGCGCTGAAGACAAACTCTGTGCATGCTGTTCGGGGGCGTCGTGCTTTGATGCCTGGCACCCCACCAGCAGGACTGAGGCGAGTAATATCGCTTTAGCCTTCATGTGTGTGTCATTGTTCGCTTAAAAGACGAGCAACTATACGTGCTCGGGCTGCTCAACACAACCCGAAAAATCAAAAATGGTCTTTCTTCTCGCGTAGAGTTGCAAAAACTTGCCATTCTTGTTGCGGAGGTGTTTCGTAACCAATAACTCGCTGTAATTCAGTATCTTGGGTGCGCAGGAAAATATTTATTTGCCGCTCAAAAGCGAGTGTTACAGGCAAGGAAACCGCGTTTTTCGCGCGTAACTCCTTAATTTCGCGATAATAGGCCGCTATTTGCGTATCCTGAGGCAGCAGGGCTTGAGCAAACTTCAAATTTGATAACGTATATTCGTGTGCGCAGCACACCAGCGTCTCGCCCGGTAACTTGTTAATCTTTTGAAAAGAATCGAACATTTGCTGCGGGGTGCCTTCAAATAAACGTCCACAGCCACCGGAGAAAAGGGTGTCACCACAGAAAAGGTAAGGTTCACTGTAGTATGAGATATGTCCTAAAGTGTGGCCCGGTGTCGAAATTACACTAAATTCGCGGCCCAAAATAGCCACCTTATCTCCCTCAGAGACAAGCCGATTGCTTCCCTTATCTTGTGTCTCTTGCGGGCCATACACCACCAGATCGGGATAATGTTGCAGCAGTTCTTTTACGCCGCCAACGTGATCGTAATGATGATGTGTCAGCAGGATCGCCACCGGGTGCCAGCGGTTTTTATTCAGGGCAGCCAACACCGGTGCCGCTTCGCCCGGATCGACAATCAGGCAGTCGCCCTGGTCGTTATTTAATGTCCAGATGTAGTTATCCTGCAAAGCCGGAATGCTGGTAAGATTCATTATCGCCTCGTTGACTGGCCGCAATGGAAAGAAGATGGTAAAGCATGAAGCCCGCTAAAACACGCCATATTCGTCACGTGCCTTACTCTTGGGCAGAAATCCCCTGGGGAGATTACTATCGTGACGCGCTGACCCGGCATCTGCAACCCTGTCTGGACAGATTATACGGTTTCCATTTGCTGAAAATCGGTTCGCTGAGCGCGGAAATCGACACGGCAAGCTGTGCTATTTCGCATCAGGTGAACGTTGGCTTACATGGCGAAGATTTACAGGTATTGGCCGACCCGGGCAGCCTGCCGTTTGAATCGAAATCGGTCGATGCCTGTTTACTGGCGCACAGTCTGGCCTGGAGCAGCGATCCACACCGCGTTTTGCGCGAGGTAGATCGCGTATTGATCGATGACGGCTGGATGATAATTAGCGGCTTCAATCTCTTCAGCGTGTTGGGAACGGGCAAACTCATCCCTGGCCTGCGTCAACGTGTGCCGTGGAACAGTCGAATGTTTACCCAAACCAGGCTGATGGACTGGCTCAGTTTGTTAAATTATGAAGTGGTGCAGCGTTCGCGTTTTCAGGTGCTACCGTGGAACAAGCAGGGCGGTAAAGTCATTAGCACGCATCTTCCGGCGTTAGGCTGCCTGAGCATTATCGTGGCCCGCAAACGGACTTTCCCGTTAACGATGAATCCGGCCAAAAAGGCCGCGGCTCAGAGAAGGCTGGCTCCCGCTGTTGGCGCGACCAGCCGGGTAAGGCAGCGCTATCAGGATCCTGACTGATAACCAATGTCTTCAAACGAGGGGCTGCCGGCGGCCGCGCGGGCCAGTTCGTCGCAGCGTTCGTTTTCCGGATGACCGGCATGGCCTTTTACCCATTCCCAGGTAATTTGATGCTGGCCCAGCGCCGTATCCAGTCGCTTCCAGAGATCGACATTTTTCACCGGTTTTTTGTCCGTCGTTTTCCAGCCACGCTTTTTCCAGTTATGGATCCAGCTGGTAATGCCCTGGCGCACATATTGGCTGTCGGTACTCAGCACGACGTCGCACGGTTTAGTTAACGCTTCCAGCGCAACGATAGCCGCCATCAGCTCCATACGGTTATTGGTGGTTAGCTGATACCCGGCGCTGAACGTTTTTTCGTGCTGGCCGTAACGTAAGATAGCGCCGTATCCGCCCGGGCCAGGATTGCCAAGACAAGAACCATCGGTGAAAATTTCTACCTGTTTAGGCATCTCTGGTAGACTCCCTTTGAAAAAACGCCAAGTCTGACATAAACGGGTCCTATGAGCACAGTAAATACAACGCGTCAGATCGTCCTCGATACTGAAACTACCGGTATGAATATGATTGGGGTGCACTATGAAGGGCACCGCATCATTGAAATCGGCGCCGTTGAGGTGGTAAACCGTCGTCTCACCGGCAATAACTTCCATGTTTATCTCAAGCCCGATCGGCTTGTCGATCCGGAAGCGTTCGGCGTGCACGGGATTGCCGACGAGTTTCTGGCAGATAAGCCGACCTTTGCGGATATTGCCGACGATTTTCTTGCCTATATAGAAGGCGCCGAGCTGGTTATCCATAACGCCTCGTTTGATATTGGCTTTATGGACTATGAATTTGGCAAGCTTGGCCGCAATATTCCCAAAACGGAAACCTTCTGCCAGATTACCGACAGTCTGGCGATGGCGCGCAGGCTGTTTCCCGGCAAGCGCAACATCCTTGATGCGCTCTGCTCGCGCTATGAGATAGATAACAGCAAGCGAACGCTGCACGGCGCATTGCTCGACTCCGAAATTCTGGCCGAAGTTTTCCTGACCATGACCGGCGGGCAGACGTCGCTGAAGTTTTCGATGGAAGGCGACAGGCAGGAGCAGAGTAACGATGAGACTATCTATCGCATCACGCGTCCGGCTTCCGGCCTGTGCGTCATAACGGCGACGGACGAAGAGATTGCCGAACACGAATCTCGCCTTGACCTGGTGATGAAGAAGGGCGGAAGCTGTCTCTGGCGCGGCTGAAAAGGTTAAAATGCAGCAGGAGATGAAAAAACAGGCAGTCGATCTGAAAGACCGGGAAAAAGCATTGACGGGAAGCAAGCCGCACCGTAATATTCGCCCCGTTCCCGACGGGGAACAAAGCGCGGAGCGGTAGTTCAGTTGGTTAGAATACCTGCCTGTCACGCAGGGGGTCGCGGGTTCGAGCCCCGTCCGTTCCGCCAAGTATCCGGAAAGCCTGATGCAGAAATGCATCAGGCTTTCGTCATTTCAGCGTCCGGAAACGCTGCCCTGCATTTTATCCTCAGCCCTGTCATCCACCCGTCGTGCAACGACATTCATGCTGTTTATCTTTTTTCTACCGCCACGCGGGGCGCATAACGTGCCGTCGCGCTAACGCATTCCTCTCGCGCCATCCAGCGATAGCAGCCTGCCGCTAACGCCACGCCGATAAACCAGCTGAAGTTAGCCACCTCATGCAGCGAAGGCGAAAAGCTGATGGCCAGCCCAATCAGCACGGAAGGCACCAGTGCCGCAATCGCCTTAGGGTTAAACCCGCCGCGATACCAATATTTCCCCTGTGGCGTAGCGTTAAAAAGATCGTCGGTCGAGATCTGCCCACGTTTGATCAGGTAAAAATCACACAGCAGGATCCCAAACAGCGGGCCGATAAAAGCACCCAGCACGTCCAGCGTATAGTGGATAAGCTCCGGTGACTGAAACAGGTTCCATGGTGTCAGCAGCACCGATCCGACGGCGGCGATCATTCCACCGGTGCGAAAGCTGATTTTCTGTGGCGAACAGTTAGAAAAGTCGAACGCGGGCGACACGAAGTTGGCGACAATATTAATGCCTATTGTGGCGGTAATCATGGTCAACAAGCCGACAGCGACCGCTAAATCGCTCCCTACGCGGCTAACCGTTTCAATAGGATCGGTAATCATATGGCCGAACAGCGACTGCGTGCCGGAGACAATAACCACGGTTACTACGGAAAAAAGCAGAAAGTTAAACGGCAGGCCCCAGCGATTACCACGTCGTATCGCCTTCATGCTTTTGCCATAGCGCGCAAAGTCGCCAAAGTTGAGCAGCGGGCCGGAAAAATAAGAGACGACCAGCGCCGTGGCGGTCACCATCTGCCAGAGCTGCTGGCTGCCGCTCAGCTGCTTTGTCGAGAGCGTGAAAGAGATGCCTTCAAAACCCGTCCTGTATACAATCCAGACCGCCAGCGCGACCATCACGATATAAACTGCCGGACCAGCCACATCAATAAAGCGTTTAATAGCCTTCATGCCGTGCCAGAACACCAGTGCCTGAGCGAGCCACATAAAGCCAAAGCAGATCCAGCCGAGCTGTGACAGGCCCAGCCAGGAAACCTGCGTCATCGGCGCCAGCGTAGGCCAGAACTTTAGCGTAACCAGCATCAGCGCGTTAGCAGCCAGCCAGGTCTGAATACCGTACCAGGCGAATGCGATCAGCCCCCGGATCACTGCCGGGATATTCGCGCCAAACACGCCAAAGGCCTGACGGCAGATGACCGCATAAGGCACGCCGGTCATCTGGCTGGGTTTAGCGATAAGATTGGCGAACAGCTGGACAATACAAATACCCGCCAGCAGGCAAATCAACACCTGCCAGCTTGCTAACCCCAGCGTGAAGAAGCTGGCCGCTACCACATACCCTCCCATACTGTGTACGTCTGACATCCAGAAAGAAAAGATGTTGTACCAACTCCAGTTCTGTTCACGCGTCGGGGCCAGATCCTCGTTGCACAGCCGGGGACTGTAGCTGGCATGCGCTTCTTCTGCCGACGCTGAAGTAACCTGTGGACTTTTTGGCATGAAACCTGCTCCTTAACAATTCAACGGGATAGAAAACAGTGGGAGAGGCATTGCAGGATTCAGGCCAGAAGTTGGCATCGTGTATACAAAATGATCTATTCATGTGTACGATTTAGGCAAGAACAACCTGAGCGGACCAGGAAATGAAAAGTGAAAGCGGCCTGAAGAGGGCCTCCGACCTGAACGACACAGACGAACCTATCTTTCAGGCGCTGATGCAGGCGATGGTGGAGCGCCAGCTGCAGCCGGGCAGCAAACTTCCGGAGGAAGCGCTTGCCGACGTCTTTGGCGTCAGCCGGACAGGCATCCGTAAGGTGCTAACGCGCCTCGCCGCAGTGCAGATGGTGGTGTTAACGCCCAAACGTGGTGCACAAGTTGCCACACCTTCAAGAGAAGAAGCGCAGGACATTTTCCGAACGCGTGAGTTAATCGAATGCGCGAACTTTCCTGCCGTACTGGCACACTGCCAGCCGAGGCATCTGG
>NZ_DALZCD010000165.1:0-9587 GCF_031978025.1 Erwinia sp. | reverse complement strand
GATCTCGTCCAGTTCTCCCCGGCAGACCGGAAACATGCTGTGGGGCGTATCCAGCAGCTGAATGCGGATTTCCTCCGCCGGCCGTTCGGCATTTACCCAGGAGATATCACCACGCGGCGTCATAATGCTGCGCACCGAGCGCGAGGCCAGCGTCAGTACACCGTTAATCATATAGCGCTCTTCGTCTTTAAACGCTTCCTGCGGCATCAACCTGAGGGTTTCGCTCTCCTCTCCGCCGCTATCCGTCTGACCACGTCGGCCGCCCATCAGCCGTTGAATGGCCTCAGCAGTTCGCTCACGCATAGGTCTTTTAGACTGATGGCGAAGAAAATTAACCCGCGCGATCTGGTTAAACAGCTCGATGAGAATTGAGAAACCGATAGCCGCGTAGAGATAGCCTTTAGGGATATGAAAACCAAAGCCTTCTGCCACCAGGCTGAGACCGATCATCAGCAGGAAGCTGAGGCAGAGCACCACCACCGTAGGATGCGCGTTGACAAATCGGGTCAGCGGTTTGGATGCCAAAAGCATCATGCCCATCGCAATCACCACCGCCGTCATCATAATAGCCAGGTTGTTAACCATGCCGACGGCAGTAATCACCGCATCCAGCGAGAACACGGCATCCAGCACGACGATCTGAATAACAACCGCCCAGAAGCTGGCGTAGCCTTTATTACCTTCTCCGCTGTGTTCACGATTTTCCAGCCTTTCATGCAGCTCCATCGTCGCTTTGAACAACAGGAAGAAACCACCGACCAGCAGGATCAAATCGCGGCCCGAAAAGCTAAAGTCCGCAATGCTGAACAGCGGGCGCGTCAGGGTGACCATCCAGGAAATCAGGGAAAGCAGACCCAAACGCATCACCAGCGCCAGGGAAAGCCCAATCAGTCGTGCTTTATCCCGCTGCTTTGGCGGCAGCTTATCGGCCAGTATCGCAATAAAAACCAGGTTATCTATCCCTAATACGATTTCAAGGACGACCAGCGTCAGCAGACCGGCCCAGACTGACGGGTCTAACAGAAATTCCATGACAGGCTCCGAAAACAGATACGGGAAAAAGTCGCTGGCAACACTTTAGCGCAGCAGGTGGCTGAATCAAGGGAATGACGGGCGCCGGTGAAAGGCAAAATCAACGTGGCCGGATGGCCCGGTCGCTTAGTTGAACAACGTCGGTGACGATCCATAGGGAGGGCGCAGGCCCGTGGCTCCTGTAAAAAATAAGGAGTTCTACTGTAAACAGCGGACGGGATAACGTCAAAATATTTGCTTACATTTACAGAGGGCCGCCCACAGCGAGCGGCCCTCCCGACTACTCGCCCGTTTCGCCAGGCTGCGCCGGCGCGGCATGCTGTTCGGTATCGGGCCGATCCTTTTGCCACAGCCGCAGCGTAAAGTCCGTTTCCACCTCGAATAACGGCGTGGTAGCCAGCACGCCCCACACCTCAGGCCGGGCGCGCCAGGCAAAAGGCGTCATCTGCAACAGCGCGGCAGAGGTCTCACTATTAAGGCTCATTAAATAATTAAGCGAATGCTGCTCAACCAGCGTAAAACCCGGCAATGTTTCGGGCGTTTCATCATGTAGTCGTGCTTCCTGATAAATCAGTTCCTTAAACTGCAGGAGATGACGCGGCCCCGGGGTGACGGTCAGGACATAGCCATGGGTCTTCACCACGCGAGCCAGCTCCTCCGCCTTACAGGGCGCATAAATGCGCAGTACGGCATCAAACTGCTCGCTGGCGAAAGGGAGCCGATGGCTGGAGGCAACACAAAAGCGGACGTTGCGATAGCGTTTAGCGCCCGCACGGATGGCGACTCTGGAGACATCGAGTGCGTCGACTTCCGCCTCGCCCTGGTTTTGCAGGGTATCGGCCACCGCGTGGGTGTAGTAGCCTTCGCCACAGCCGATATCAAGCACGCTGGAGCCTGTTGGTGGCAGAATTCGCTGCAGAATATCGCAAACTTTGGCCTGTAGAGGCTGATAGTGTCCGGCGTCCAGAAACTCACGTCGCGCCTGCATCATCTCTGCGCTGTCACCTGGCTGCTTAGAACGCTTATGCTGTACCGGCAGCAGGTTGACGTAGCCCTCTTTTGCCCGATCGAACTGATGCCGGTTTTCGCATCGCCAGCCGGCAGTGTCGGGCAGCAAGGGATGATGGCAAAGGGGGCAAAGATAAGACATAACGACTCTCCGGTAATATTAAGAGCGGCAGTTTACCGGAAATACGCAGGCCAGGGCAGATTTTCATGGCCGGAAAGGAAAAAGCCCCGCCGGTATGGGCAGGGCTTTATTATTCTGATACTTGCCTGAACCGTCGCGCGGGCAACGGCAAGATCGAAAATTAGATAGCGGTGACGTTCACAGCAGCAGGGCCTTTCTGGCCGTCCTGAATTTCGAACTCAACGTTCTGGCCTTCAGCCAGGGTTTTGAAGCCGTTACCCTGGATAGCAGAGAAGTGTACGAACACGTCTTTGCTGCCGTCTGCAGGCGTGATGAAACCAAAACCTTTAGACTCGTTGAACCACTTAACCTGACCTTTAATCTTTGCCATTTTGCAAATTCCTTAGAGTGTTAATTCGCCCGGAGGCGTGACGTACAGAAAAATCAGAGACACGACTGCATGAGGCATAAATTAAGACTCGGCAAGGAAGCGGTATTCAACATAACGTCTTTACTCAGAACTTCTTTACTGAAGATGCCACACATAAACAGAACTGTACCCCGTTTTACTAAAAGCGTTATCACATATTCGATTATTAATGGCAAGTCATTTTTATAAGGTCGGCGGACTGTCGCACATATTTGAAACGTCCGCGGCACTTCTTGCACATCAATGAAGGAATAGCTGAACATCGCCAGAGTAAAATCCAATCGTGCAGGCCTGCCAGTCATGCAATTTTCTAATGGCATTTTAGCCTGCCACCGCTGCCAAGTCTACGGCCTCTCGGTGCCTGCCGACCGATTTTCAACCAGGTTTATTGCAGAAATATGGCATTCCTTACTCAAAAAAGTTCATTTAAAGCGGGTTGCGTACACGCAAAATCTGGATGACATTGGCGTATCAAAAGAAGCATTCGGTTCATATTTAAATTTAAACTGCACCAAAATCAGGAAAATGTATTTCCGCCTGCCCCATTTAAATGCAATAACCTTCCCGATTAATTTTCGTGAGTACCATCAATCTATTTGGATTAACCGATGGCCATTTCGGCGCGTACGCATTTTAAATTTTCCGACCAGGATTATTCTTAATTTATATTATCAATCCGCAGTCTTGCACCAATTTTCCAGGCAGTGAAACGTTTTTCATCCAGGTTGGCCGCCTGCATCTCTTTGGCCAGCGCGCGAGGCGGGTCATCCAGCGACTCGTCCGCCAGTTCAAATACGCCCCAGTGAATGGGAATAGTTGTGGGCTGCCCCAGCGCCTGATGGAGTGAAACAGCCTGTTCCGGATCCATATGCTGCCCACCCATAAACCATCGCGGCGCATAGGCACCCGTTGGCAACGCCGCCAGGTTGAAAGGCCCCAGCCTGCGCGGGATCTCCAGCAGGCTTTCAGAATAGCCGCTGTCGCCGCTGAACCAAAAATTTACGCCCTGGCTTTTTATCACCCATCCGCACCATAAAGCGCGGTTGCGATCCCACGGCGTACGCATACTCCAGTGACGCGCGGGGACGGCAAAGATCTGCAATTCGCGATCGGTTACGCTTTCCCACCAGTCCAGCTGCGTCACTTTTTTCGCCCCGCGTTTTTTAAACCACGGTGCCAGCCCCAGCGGCACGACGAAATGCACGTCCGGAAAATGGCGCAGGATCTGCCTGATGGTCGGCCAGTCAAGATGATCATAGTGGCTGTGCGAAATCAGTACGCGATCCAGCGCTGGCAACGCGTCGATGTTCAGCGCGGCAGGCGTTTTACGCTGCGGCCCGTAAAAGCTTAGCGGCGACGCGCGCGACCCCAGTGCCGGATCAATCAGCGTATATTTTCCCGCGGTACGCAGCAACAGACAGGCATGGCCCAGCCACCAGACGGCATCTTCTTCACCGCTCAGATCGGCAGGCTGCCACCACTGACGGATAAAGGCCTGGTAGCCCTGCGTCGGCGGGAAAGGCAGTCCCTGCGCCTTGCGCTCTTTACGCCAGCGCTGTAAATCCCCCGGCTGGCGAAAATCCGGTTCAGGATTGCGAAAGCCTTCTGGCGTGTGGTGAGCTTTTTGGGGATCGTACCAGGGGTTTTGCCAGGCCATACGGTACTCCTTGTGGCGGGGCGGTTAGCGCTCCGGAATTAAGCGAATAAAATCTGATTCCTCGTCAGGCTGCGCCGGACTTTGCTGTGCGCCGACCAGTTTTAACAACAGCTGGTTCTGATGCTTCTGCTCATCAAGCAGCGCCTCCAGCAGGCGGATCTGTTCATTGGCCCTGACGCTGGCGCGATTAATAAAAAACCAGGCTACCAGCCCAATAAGCGTAAGGCCGAGCAGTAAAGCGGCTCCCGCCGTGCCATTGGCGACTTCATTTAACATACTTATCCTCTGATGTTACGCGTAATTATAAAGAGCCGAATTTTACCCCCTCATCAACGAATTGATAGCTCGCTGACAGAAATTTAGGAACCTTCGCGCAGGTTCCGCGGCGAGACTGCTGTATGCTGACTACGTATTGCGTATCTGCTCACACTGTACTGGCGTCGGCGACAATCGGGAAAGGCCGGCGCACAAAGGAGAAAGTATGAAATTTTTTGTTCGTCTCATTGGCCTGCTGGTAGTGATTTGGCTGGCCCTGTTGGTGACCGGCTATGGCGTGCTGGCCGGGAGCCATAAAAACGTTGCAGGAATGGGACTGCAATGCCAGTACCTGACCGCCCGCGGTATGACAACCGCTCAGTACCTACACAGCGACAGCGGCATAGTAGGCGTCACCGACTGCCCTTTACTGAAAAAAAGCAGCGAAGTGATTGATAACTAAAACAGCAGCGGGCCGGATATTTTCGGCCCCTCCGTTCAGAAAGGAAAGGCCTGATAGCCCATCTGTTCCGATATCAGCCTGGCAGCGCGGTGCAGCATCGCGACATAATTGCCCTTCTCTTCCTCCGTAAAGCGGATCGTCGGAAATGAAAGGCTCAGCCCGGCAATGACCACACCGAAACGGTCAAATATCGGTACGGCGATGCAGCGCAATCCTTCTTCCTGCTCTTCATTATCTTCACCGAATCCCTGCGCGCGAACGCGCTCCAGCTGGGTTATCAGCTCGTCAGCAGAGGTAAGCGTGCGCGCGGTGTTCTTCTGAAAGCTCACTTCTGCCAGAATGTTTTTCACCTCTTCCGGCTCGCGCCAGGCTAACAGCACCTTGCCGATAGCGGTGCTGTAAAGCGGATTACGCCGACCAATCCGCGAGTACATACGCAAATTGTAAAGCGAATCGATTTTGTGGATATAAACAATACTGTCTTCTTCCAGCGCCCCCAGGTGGATAGTCTCACGGGTTAAACGGGAAAGTTCGCGCATCTGGATATCGGCGCTGCGTATCAAATCGACGTTCTGTAACGCTTTAGCACCCAGCTCAAACAGTTTCAGGGTCAGGCTATATTTTTCCGTTTCGCCTTCCTGTGCGACATAACCCAGCGATTTCATGGTCTGCAAAAAACGATAAACGGTGCTTTTCGACATCATTACCCGCTGGGAAAGCTCGGTGATACCGTGCGCTCTCTCTTCGCCTAAAGCTTGTAAAATACCAAATACTTTTAGTACGGAAGAGACCGAGTCGGGTTGTTTATCCACCTCATCCTTCGCCATAACCTTTTTGCCTTTTTGTTTTATAAAAAATGGAACACTATTCCCAGTATACTTTTTGCCGTCGCGACAGCGCAACGCCAACCTTCTGGCAGCACAGACACATTTACTGATGGTTCAGGCTGCTGAATAAATGGCAAGGTGCTGAAAAAATCATTAGCATTATGATATTCACTCGCCTGACTATTCATTTCTATGCCGCAAACTCTTCAACCGGACGGCCTGCCCGTTCCGCAGCGCTACGGCGCAATTTTGGCCATAGCATTGGGGATCACCGTTGCCGTCCTGGACGGTGCTATTGCCAATGTGGCACTGCCCACCATTGCCCGGGATCTTCATGCCAGCCCGGCAGCTTCAATCTGGATCGTTAACGCCTATCAGCTGGCCATTGTCGTCTCGCTGCTGTCACTCTCTTTTTTGGGTGACATCCTGGGCTACCGCCGCGTGTACCAGTGCGGGTTGGTGATATTTACCTGCACTTCGCTGTTTTGCGCGCTTTCCGGGTCGTTGAGCATGTTGACTTTTGCCAGGGTATTACAGGGTTTTGGTGGCGCGGCATTAATGAGTGTGAATACCGCGCTCATCCGCATTATTTATCCACAGCGCTATCTGGGGCGTGGAATGGGGATTAATTCACTGATTGTCGCCGTCTCGACCGCAGCTGGCCCAACCGTAGCTGCCGCCGTGCTCTCCGTTGCGTCCTGGCAATGGTTGTTCCTGATTAACGTGCCGGTAGGGCTTGGCGGGCTGTTTCTCGCCTTTCGCTTTTTACCTGACAATCCACAAAAAAACAGCGGGCAGCGCTTTGATATTCCCAGCGCCATCATGAACGCGTTGACGTTTGGCCTGTTAATTTCTGCGCTAAGCGGCTTTGCACAGGGACAAAGCGGCAGGTTGGTAATAGCGGAGCTGCTTGCGTTGGGCGTTATCGGCGTGGTGTTTATTCGTCGACAGCTGCAGCTGCCTGTGCCACTGCTGCCGGTTGACCTGCTACGTATTCCGCTGTTCTCGCTGTCGATCGGGACTTCAATATGTTCCTTTTGCGCGCAGATGCTGGCGATGGTCTCGCTGCCGTTTTTCCTGCAAACCGTCCTGCAGCGTGGGGAAGTAGCAACAGGCCTGTTGTTGACGCCGTGGCCGCTGGCAACGATGGTAATGGCACCCATAGCGGGCAGGCTGATCGAGCGTTATCATGCCGGGCTGCTGGGAGCGATTGGATTGGGGTGTTTTGCGATTGGCCTGTTTTCGTTGGCGCTGCTCCCCGCTTCGCCAGATGACTGGAGCATCATCTGGCGCATGATGATCTGTGGTGCTGGCTTTGGTCTGTTTCAGTCCCCTAATAATCACACTATTATCAGTTCGGCACCGCGTCATCGCAGCGGTGGCGCAAGCGGCATGTTGGGCACGGCGCGCCTGCTGGGCCAAACCAGTGGCGCGGCGCTGGTGGCATTAATGTTCAATCTGTTTGGCGACCAGGGCACGCATGCCTCCCTGCTGCTGGCCGGCAGTTTCTCTACGCTGGCCGCTATCGTCAGTGCTTTTCGGCTGACGCAGCCGCGGCAGGAGCAGAAGCCCGGCTGAGCAACAGGCAAAAAAATGCCGGTCAGCGACCGGCATTTATCATGACTATTTCAGGTACTGACCGCTACGCAGCGCCTCGATACGCTTATCCAGCGGCGGGTGCGACATAAACAGCTCGCTCAAAGACTTCGATTTACCGTTAATGCAGAACGCCATCATGGTGCTCGCTTCCTGCGGCTCGTAGCTGGTTTTCAGGCGTTGCAGCGCGGCAATCATTTTCTCGCGGCCAACCAGCCGTGCGGACCCGGCATCGGCATGGTACTCACGATGACGCGAGAACCACATGGTGATAATGCTGGCCAGAATACCGAATACCAGCTCCAGCACCATCGAGACCGCAAAATAGACCAGCGGGTTGCCGTTACTGCCCTCGCCTTCTTCACGATCGCCCGACATAAAGCCAGCAGCAATCTGCGCAATAATGCGCGAGATAAAGATAACAAAGGTGTTTACCACGCCCTGGATCAGCGTCATCGTCACCATATCGCCGTTAGCAATGTGGCTGATTTCGTGCGCCAGTACCGCTTCGGCTTCATCGCGATTCATGTTTTGCAGCAGTCCGGTAGAGACTGCTACCAGCGAGGCATCGCGACGAGCGCCGGTGGCAAACGCGTTAATGTCCGGTGCGTGATAGATGGCTACCTGCGGCATAGCAATACCTGCCTGCTGCGCCTGACCGGCGATAGTCTGCATCAGCCAGCGCTCGGTTTCATTACGCGGCTGCTCGATGACCTCACCGCCGACGGAACGCAGCGCCATCCATTTGGACATCAGCAGTGAGACAAACGCACCGCCAAAGCCAAACAGACCCGCCATGATCATCAGGCCCTGAACACTGCTTGACTGAATTCCCGTCAGACTGAGAATCAGCCCAAATACCAACATAACACCCAGGTTGGTTAACAGGAAAAGCGCAATACGCATCATAAAGTTTCTTCTTCCTCAGTTAAAAAATCGCTTACAGCGGACAACTATCCTATGGGCATGGCAAAACATTTCAAGCGGCAAGCGGCATTAAGTCTCTAAAAAAACATAACTTTACATTTTGTCGTAATTTTTAACGAGCCGAAGAAGGTGCACTGTCAGGAAAGGCAAAGTTACCGCGTGGATTAGGAAAATTCAGGTAAAAATAAGGCACAGCCTGCGCTGTGCCCTGTGGTTTATTTCGCGCTCTGGTTTTTTTCCAGCTGCGCCAGGTCGTTAGCAATGTCGACCGTTTCGTCCAGGTAAGGATCCGGCTCTTTATAATCCTTCGGCAGATCCTCAAGCTTCGCCAGCGGCTTTTTGCCTTCCAGTTTGAAACGGGCATTAATCCGCTCCAGCCGCAGCGCGTCATCCTCGTGGTTCTCTTTCTCGCGTTCGGCAAGATTCAACGAGATGATATTGCGCTTGTCCTTCATCGCATTAAAGCGGGCGATGTCTTTCAGGATGTACTGGAACTCCATATCTTTCGCAATGCGATCCTGATGCGTTTTAAGCAGCTGCGGAATGAGCGCCTTAACGTCGCCGGTTTTCGTGTAGCTTGCCGCATCAATGCTGTCCCACGGCAGCGCGTTATCCTCGAATTTCTCACCGGTTTCCACCGCCTCTACGCCGGTCGGCATAAGCAGATCCGGCGTGACGCCTTTACGCTGGGTACTGCCGCCGTTAACGCGATAGAATTTCTGGATGGTGTAGGTGATAGATCCCAGCGCAGGCCATTCAGGACGCAACATCTGATCGTAAATACGATTTAGCGAGCGATACTGCTGCACGGTGCCTTTACCAAAGGTTGGTTCGCCGACAATCAGCGCACGCCCGTAGTCCTGCATCGCAGCCGCAAAAATCTCGGAAGCAGAGGCACTGAAGCGGTCTACCAGCACCACCAGCGGGCCCTTATAGTAAACCATATTATCGGTGTCACTATCCTGGCGCACCTTGCCATTGTTATCACGCACCTGCACGACCGGGCCGCCTGGAATAAACAGGCCAGAAAGCGATACGGCTTCCGTTAGCGCACCGCCCCCGTTAGTACGCAGATCGATGACGATACTGTCGACATTCTGCTTCTGGAGTTTCTGCAGCTGCACTTTCACATCGTCGGTCAGACCCACGTAGAAACCTGGAATATCCAGTACGCCGACCTTCTCTTTACCGGCGTTGTGTACGCTCATTTTAACCGCCCGATCTTCCAGACGGATTTTTTCGCGGGTCAGCGATACGATACGGGTTTTAGT
>NZ_DALZCD010000164.1:0-9603 GCF_031978025.1 Erwinia sp. | reverse complement strand
ATTTCTGAAGTTACCGCCGCTGTCCTTCCCGCCTTTTCTGCCGGCCTCAGATGCGCGTACTGAGTCCTCGGCGAAATTACCTTTACCACCACGATGTGCGCTCATAGCTTAATACTCCTGCCAGGCAATATTGCTTCAGGCCTTAGGGAACTTACCCCATTAGTAAAGCTTATAAATTTCATGAGCGCACAGAGACCAGGACGATTCTTACTCTTAATCCCCCTTTATGTTCTGGTTTGGCTTAAAAGCTGTCTGCAGGTTTCATTTGTCAGCTCTTCAGTAAGATTGACCTGCTCCCCGTTGATTAATACTCTGCGGTGTTAGTAATGTTTTCATAAGTCACATGAGGACATCCCCATGAAGAAGCGTTTTTTCGATGAACAGATCATCAGTATTCTTCGCGAGGCTGAAGCCCGAGTTTCTGCCCGAGAGCTCTGCCGTAAGCACGCCATACTTCTTACGCCACGTTTTATATTTGGCGTAAGAAGTATGGCGGCATGGAGGTGCCTGAGGTTAAGCGCCTGAAGTCACTTGAGGAAGAGAACGCCAGACTCAGGAAGCTGCTGGCAGAAGCCATGCTGGATAAGGAGGCGCTTCAGGTGGCTCCTGGGCGAAAGTACTGACGACAGACCAGAAGCGCGAAGTCGTGGTGTTGATGTGTGATGCGACCGGTCTGTCGCAACGTCGTGCCTGCAGACTCACAGGTTTGTCCCTTTCGACCTGCTGCTATGACGCTCAGCGTCCGGCGGCTGATGCCCATTTATCAGAGCGCATGACTGAACTGGCACTGGAGCGCAGGCGTTTTGGCTACCGCCACATATGGCAGTTACTGCGCCGTGAAGGGCTTATGGTTAATCACAAGCGCGTGTACCGCCTTTGTCATCTGAACGGGCTGGGCGTTAAACGCAGACGTCGTCGTAAAGGGCTTGCAACAGAACGTCTGCTGCCGCTCCGCCCGGCGGCGCCCAACATGACCTGGTCGATGGATTTCGTCATGGGTGCGCTGGCTACCGGTCGCAGGATCAAGTGCCTTGCCTGCGTCGATGACTTCATAAAGGAATGCCTGACGGTTACTGTTGCCTTCGGGATTTCGGGCGTGCAGGTCACGCATATTCTGGACAGCATTGCGCTGTTTCGCGGCTATCCGGCTACCATCAGAACCGATCAGGGCCCGGAGTTTACCTGCCGCGCGCTCGATCAGTGGGCCTTTGAGCATGGAGTGGAGCTGCGACTTATCCAGCCCGGCAAGCCGACACAGAACGGATTTATTGAGAGTTTTAACGGACGCTTTCGCGATGAATACCTGAATGAACACTGGTTCAGCGACGTCAATCATGCCAGGAAAACCATCAGCGAATGGCGTCAGGATTATAACGAATGTAGCCGCACTCCACGCTGAATTATCAGACGCCGTCTGAATTTTCAGCGAGCTGGAGAAAGGGTAATTCTGAGAGTGAAGGATCTGACATTACTAACTGAGCCTTGTATTTAATTCTGAGGGCTGGTCACCCAGTCTATTCAACAATACGCTGTCCGATGAACCAGACTGGCGTATGCGCTTCAAAGAATTGAGACTAGATTTAGCCAATTCTCATCCTCTCTGAAATAAGTTCACTACATTGCTGGTGGCCAGCTCAACATGATTAACCCTGTTTTCCCACTGTTCTAATGCCCTTCTTTTCTCTACAAGATAATCATAACGGTCATAGTGCTTTGAGCTGACATCCTGTAATGCATGGTTTTGAATGCGGTCGCGCAACTCTTTGGATACACCGATTTCGCCCATCAGCGTTTTACAGGTCCTCCTCAAATCTCTCGCAACAAAAACCGGATGATCAGGGAAATGCTCGCGATAATAGATGATTGCCTGCGCAAAGCTGTCAGTACGAAGATGCTTGCCCGCATCCAGTCGCTGCGAGAAGATAAACGGACTATCGTTAACGTTTTCCACCTTCAGCCTTTCAAGAATTTCTACCGCTGAATCTGTTAAGGGAACGAGATGGTCACGCTTGTTCTTTGATACATCAGCGACGATCAACAGCGTTCTTTCTTCCCAATTAACGGCATCCCACCGACTGGAAGCCAGTTCATGCGGGCGCTGACCACCAGCGTAAACACATAAATTAAGCAGCAAGCTCACCGTGCAGCCAACGCTTGGCGTTTTGGGAAAGTCACCCATCAGCTGTTGCAGCTCATTCAACTTCAGCCAGTTGGTTCCCGCTTTCTCTGCTGCCGACTGCTTAGGGATGACGCTCACCGGGTTCATCTCAAGTCCAAACATCACGTTCTGCTGGTGGTTGGCCGGATCGTTGTCCGCTTTGAGCCCGTAGTTGAAAGCTGCCATCAGATAAGAGCGCACACGGTTCGCTTCAACGCTCGCCCCGCGCTGAATGATGGCAGACAAAATCTGTTTAATATGTAGCGGTGTGACTTCGTTAGCTTTCGTATCTTTGGCGATAAAGGAATAGGTCTCCTTTTCCAGACGGTATAGCACCTGCTGCCATGTCCGCTTTCCATCTTCCCGCATTTTGTTGGTGTAGCCCTGAATAAGCTGCTCGATGCTGCCCTTTAACTGTTCAGCACGCTTTTGCTTTTCCAGCGCAATTTCCTGTTCAGCCTTTTCGACCTTAGGGTTCTTACCTTCCTTCAGCGTACCAGCATAACCTTTAGCAAGCTGACGAGCCTGAGCTAACGACATTTCAGGGTAACGACCTAACTGAATAAAGTGGCGCTTAGCATCCCAGTAGTAGCGATAGTAGAAAACTCGCTGCCCTGATGGCTCAACTTTAACGCCCAGACGCCCTGCTCCGCGCTCACCACTCTTGTCCCAAACCTGATAAGCCGAATCGCGAGCTTTAAGGCCGCGCACCATTGAGTCCGTTAGATTGTCTGCCAAAAGAGAGTCCTTACAAGAATTATATTGCTGTTTTCTGGGTGATGTAGCAGGTGACGTAAGGATGATACTGAAAGCAAATACCCGGCACAACATGAAACGACATGTCGTCGATAACATACTGTTTTAAAACTATTAAAATCAAAATATGGTTAAAAATGAAAAATGATGAAACAAGCTATTCATATGACTCATAATCGCTTGGTCACTGGTTCAAGTCCAGTAGGGGCCACCAGATTTTACCTGTTAAATCAGGCAGTTAAGCCACCTTTCAGAGGTGGCTTTTTTGTTTGTGCGGTGGTCATTGGCAGCAAAATGGCAGCACCTTTTTTTTCTTCATGCGAAAAAAAACCTGCCGAAGCAGGTTGCTGTGATTTCTTTTCACATCCAAAGCGTGCCCTGGAGACTCCGATCGGGATGCGGCGGAACCTCTTTTACAGTTCCCGGTTTCATAATAATTTCTGCTACCGTCTCGTGAGATTTAAACGTACAGCCGCAGTTAATGTTCTGGCACTGGTTGTAACGCTCTTTGGTTGTCTTTGAAACCTGAAAGCTACTGCGTGTGTGTGAGGCCTTCCCGCACAAGGGACAATTCATCATAATGTTTTCTCCAAACCCAAATGAGATTAATTTTACTCAATAAACCCATTATGAGATAGAGTTATTCCATTTCAAGTGAATCAATTTTCACTTCAAGTTCAATATGCGTAGTAAATCCACTGTCAGCGCTCAAACTATGTGTCAGCGTTGTGATGATCCATTCTCCTTTATCTATCTGCTGCTTAAAACCGCTGACCTTTACCGGCATTTCTGTATAAAGATCCGCGCGTCCCTTCGCCAGCTGTATGGAAAACGTCGCTGCACCGCGCTGCAGGCGCTCCCAGTTCATTTTGGCCGCCCGCTCTGCATTGCCCCGGTTCGCGTAAGTGCGGCTCAGTACGAGCACGTTTTCATCCGTGCCGATGAGGTAATCGCCCTGCTTCGCCTCCGGTTCCTTTTTCTTCTTCACCGGGGCTTTACGTCGCCTGCGCTTCACCTTCGCCACCGGCTTCTTTGCCGGTTCGCGGGTGTGCAGCCAGCTGGCAATCACGCCTGTGTAGGCGTCCCGGTCCGCCAGGGTGAAGCGGTGGCCGTCCCCGTCCCTGCGTTGAAGGGTGATAACCGGCAGCGCTTTGCCGCTTGCCGTTTTCCCCTGCCCCTGGCGGATAAACAGCAGATTACCGTCCTTGACGCAGGCCACCGCACCGCACTGTTTAGCCAGGCGCATCAGAAAGCTGGCATCTGATTCGTTGGTCTGATCAAGATGGTCAATTTCTGTCGCGGCCATATCCTCACCCATCGCCGCTTTCAGCTTATGCCGCCCGGCGATATCCCTGACAATTTCGCCCGCTGTGGTTTTGTGCCAGGACTTCTCCCGCTTCGTGTTCAGGGTCTGCCGGAAGTCAGCGCTGCGCGCCCGCAGCGTCAGGCGGTCAGGCGTGCCGCTGTGCTCGATTTCATCAACCGTATAGCTCCCTTTCGGAAAAAGTGCCTCTCCCTGCCAGCCCAGCGACAGCGACAGCATGACGCCCCGGCGCGGCAGCTGCAGCTGGCCGTCCGCATCGTCCAGCTCGATGTCCAGCTGGTCCGCCTCAAAACCCCGGTTGTCGGTGAGCGTCAGGCTCAGCAGGCGCTTTTCCAGCTTCTGCGTGATGTCTGCCCCATCCATCGTCAGCCGGAAGGCGGGGGAATTTTGCTGGCCGTTAATCCACGGGGTTGTCATCATGAGAATAACCCTCCCGCTGCGGCGCTGACCTTACCGGCTGCGGTAACTGCGGCGCCCTGCATGGCAGACAGCTGATCGCTGAGGCTGCCGAACATCTCGCCTAGCGATTCATCGGTGCGCTTCAGCGTCAGCGTGAATTCAATGCGGCGGCACACGCCGCTGCTGAAGAACTCCGCTTTGGTCTGACTCAGGCTTTCAATCACGAACATGCCGTAAATCGTCCCGCTGCCCTCAATAAGCGGCCACGCGCGGCCCAGCTCTGCAATCTGCTCCAGCACAAACAGCGACAGCCTGCCGCCGGTAATCTCTGGCAGCAGCACGCCGGAAAGTATCAGCGTGTCGTTGTCCGGGCCTAAGAACTGCAGCGACGGCCTCACGCCTACGCGGCTGTTTGATGGGAAACGCCAGCTGCGGTGATACTGCAGTTCCTGATAGGGCACCGTCCTCAGCATGAAAACAAATAAGCCCAGCGTCATCATCATTCCTCAAATCCTCCCCTGTCCCGGTAACTGCTGCGGGCGCGGGCCCGCGCCTGCCGCTCTTTTGCCTCCAGCCTGCGCATTACCTCATCAACAAGATCCTGCTGGTTCTGGCCCGGCTGCTGAACTATGGTGATGGGTGCGTGAATGCTGACCGGTGCCACACTGCCACCGGCAGACGTCTGACTTGGTGCTTCTTGCCGGTACGCCTGCGCGGGCAGGCTCAGCGGGTGCAGCGGCTGAGCCTCCGCTGTCGTTCCGGCACCGCCCAGCGTCAGCGCCGCCAGTGCCGCCAGCCGTGCGGTCCTCCGGCGGTTGGTCACGTTCGCCGGACCGCTGACCAGCTCCGGTCCGTTCTCACCGGCCACACCAAACTTGCCGGACGGGATAAAGCCGCCACTGTCGTACATGCCCGCAAACGCCGGAAAACCGCCCGGCGGCAGGGATACACCGCCCCCCGTTTTTGCCTGCGCCGCGCGCGGCAGCTGCGGGCCGCCGGACTTATCGGTGCCCGGCTTCAGAAAATCCGGCAGATAGTCGGTCAGTGACGACAGCTTGTTTTTAATCGCATCCCATTTCTGGCTGATGCCCGCCATCAGTCCGTCAATCATCTGCGATCCGGCTTCCTGAAAACGCGCAGGCAGCGCCTTCACACCGGAAACAATTTCCGCCCACTTTGTGCTGATGTAGGTGCGGATTGCGGTCCACACGCTGCTGACCTTTGTGCTAATCGCGTCCCACATGGCGGAAAGCTTCGGCCCCAGGGTGCCCCAGTTCTTCCAGATAATAAAAGCTCCGGCAGCGATCAGCCCAATAACGGCCAAAATCGGGTTCGCGAACATCAGTCTTCCCAACCACAGCACGCTTTTCCCCACGATGCCGAGGCCGCTTTTAATCAGCCCGAAGGCGCTGAATGCTTTTATCCCCAGCACGTTAAAGCTGAGTCGAAGCAGCGCCATCGGCCCCAGCACCGCAGCAAGGCCGATCATGAGTGTACCCAACGCCAGCACAATCACGGATATGACCGCCGCTGCCTTTACCAGCGTTCCCGCCAGCTCCTTGTTGTTTTCCACCCAGCGACGGGTCACGCCGGTGACTTTTTTCACCATGTTCATGATGTCCATGAGCGGCGTGCGCAGCGAGTCGCCCAGGCCGCTCATGGTGTTGGAAACGCCGGTTTTGGTCAGCATCCACTGCGCGGAAAGCGAGTCCTTATTAATGTCTGACTCTTTCTGCATGGAGCCTTTCGCCCCGTCGCCCTGCATCAGTTGCAGCTGTCGCCTCAACTCCGGCATGTTGTTAGCGAGTTTGGCCGCATCCTTGCCGAACTCCTTACCGAAAACCATCGTCATGGCCGTTAGGCGCTTATCAGCAGGCAGGTTATTCACCTTTTCCAGCACGCGCTGGATAGTTCCCATCGCGTCCGTGGTCATCTGCTTTTCAATCTTTGCCGGATCGAGTTTCAGCAGCGCCATGCCACCCATAAACGACTTGCCCTGCATGGTCGCAACGGACAGCGCGCGCACCATAGCGTTCGCTGCACTGGCGGCGGTTTCCGATGTTGCGCCCAGGCTGAGGAATGTTGAGCCAAGCGCGGCGGCCTTGCGGTAGTCCAGCCTGTCAGCCACGCCGCCCATACGCTGCAGCACGTCGATGATGTCCGAACCTTTGGACATGGCGTTATCGTCCAGGTAGTTCAGCGCATCGCCCAGCTGCTCAATGTTGCGTGTGGGGATTTTGTACAACTGCGCAATCTTGCCCAGCCCTTCAGCCAGCTCACCGGCGGGCAGCTCAAACGCGGTAGACGCCTTCGCCGCCGTGGTGGCAAAGGCCATCAGGTCGCGCTTCTGGTCCTCATAGGAATCATTCTGGTTTGTCACGCCCATGCGCGCGCCGCCCTCAACCAGTGCGGCGTAATCCACCGCGCCGTTTTCCATCGGCAGCTGCTCACTGGCGGCTTTGATGGCGGCCTGCATGTCATAGAACTGCTTTGTACGGTTGCCGCTATCGTCGCGAAGCACGTTGACCTGCTTTGCAACACCCTTCATGGCGTCTTCCATTGCCGCTGAAGACTTCACGGCGGCCAGCACCGGCGCGCCCATTGCCAGCCCGGCGGCAGACGTTGCCGCACCGGCACCGGCCACGCGATCGCGCACCTCAAGCGATCGGGAATATCGCTCGCGTACCGCGCTCAGTTTTGCCTGCCGTTCTCCCAGCTTTTTAAGCGCCAGCTGCTGCCGGTCAATGGCGGCGCGCGCCTCGTCCGACTGACTTTTAAGATCGCGCTGTGCCTGGCTCAGTTTCTTCGTGTCTATACCGGCAGCGCCCAGCGCCTCACGCTGACGCTGCACCGACAGGCGCAGCCCGTTGTAAGTCTGCTGCAGCTGGCTGGCGCGGTTTTTTGCCTGCTCCAGCACGCGGGCCTGCGCGGCGGTAGGCTTATTTGTTTCCGTAAACTGCACGGCCAGCCGCGCCGCTTCTTCGCGGGCGGCTTTAAGGTTATTCGCGGTAATGGCAAGCTGTGAGCGGGTCTTGCGAAAGCCGTCGATACGCCCGGCCTGAGCATCCAGCCCTTTGAGGGTGTTGCGCGTGTCACGCAGTGTGCCAGCCAGCTCTCGCGTGCTGTCGCGGGCGCTGCGGAAGGGGCGCGTCAGCTTATCGACCGCGCCCAGAACGACCTGCAAACGCAGATTTTTATCACTCATCGCTGGCCCTGTGTCGCAGGATTGCTTTGTGCCGCCACTCAAGAACCTCGGTCAGCGTCATGGACTCGGTAACGGAGGGCGGCCAGTGAAAGACGGTGGCGATATCCGCCACCAGATCGTCTACCGTCAGGCCGTCGCTAAATCCGACAGGACCGACTTCTTCAGCAAAAAAGTGACTACCTCTACCGACAGGCTCACCAGATCGGCGGGGTCCATTTCGTTAATTTCCGCTGTGGTCAGCGCCGGGGTGGTGATACGCGGCAGCACGGTGATCAGTGCATTCACGTCCATGTCCAGCAGCGCCTGCAGGCGGGTGCCGCGCAGCGCACCGGACTGCGGCTTGCGCACGGTGACGGAGGTGATTTCTGTTTTACCGCGCAGGATCGGGGTGTCCAGCTCAACGGTTTTTTCATTTGGAGCGGTTTTATCAGTCATGCTGCTTTTCCGTTAAAAAGAGAGATAAGCGGCAGGCTTAGCGCCTGCCGGGGTGATTACAGGCCCAGCGCGTTGCGGTGCGCTTCCATCATGTCGGTCCCGCCCACGATTTCGATCATGTTTACCAGATCGCACTCATAGAGCACTTCACCGTTGATGGTCAGCTTTGCGTAACTGTTGGTGCCGGACACTTTGGTGGTGCTGGATTCGCCGGTTTTCCATTCGCCGGAATCCAGCTCTTTATAGCGTCCGCGCGTGACCAGCTCGACCGCCTGCACTTCGCCGGTATCGTCGCGCTGAATGGAGCCGGTAAAGCGCAGCTGAATGCCGTCCACGGTGGTGGTGCCCATCTGCTTAAACAGCTGCGATTCAGTGCCACCAATGGTGAATTCCGTGTCCAGCGCGCCATCGTCCAGGCCCATGTCGATGTCCACAGCACCGGCCATGCCACCACCGCGATACTTCTCAAACTTGCGGGTGAATTTCGGCAGCGTCACGGACTCAACCAGCCCCTGCCAGTTGTTGCCTGCGTTGAACATGTTCAGATGCTTGAGTTTGCGGGGTAATGCCATCTTTCCGTCTCCTTATGCGCTGACGCGGCTGCTGAAGTCGACCAGGTACTGGTCAGTGATGCGCTGGCGCAGCAGCAGATTTTCCAATGGCGGCACCGGCGTATAGTCATAGTCAATCAGCAGCTTGCCCGCCTTAAGCGTGTCCTTGTCGTTCACGCTCTCGTCCAGCCAGCAGTCCGCGCCAATCAGATAGCCTTGGTTTACCAGGCTGCGCAGCTTCGCGCGGATGCTTTCAATAATGTCACGGGCCAGCGACGGGTTAAGCGCGCCGTCAACGGACCACATCTGCGCTTCTGCCATCGTGTCCATCAGCACCTGCGCCGTGCGGGTGTAACACTCAAACTGAAACAGCGCGTCATCACTGAGGCAGCGGGAACCCCAGAAGCGGAAGCCGTCTTTGCGGATCAGCGTGGTGACATCGTTCTGGTTCAGCAGGCCCGCATCAGTGGCCGGGTCCTGCAGGTCCCAGAAAACGTCTTTTGAAATGCCGGTGACGCCGTTCACACCGACGTTTGACAGGGATTTATGCCAGCCGGTCTGCTCGTCGATTTTGGCGCGCAGGCCCAGCGCGCGGGCGGTGGCGTAAGCCGTCGCGTCCGCCTTCAGCACGGTGTCAAAACTGATGAAGTCAGGCCAGATCAGCATCCCTTCGCGCTGGCTGAAGTTGCTGCGGTAAGCAATCGTCTCTTCAACACTCTTGCAGCCGTAGGCGGACAGGTAGGCAAAGCCGCGCAGGCTCTGCGCCACGCTCAGC
>NZ_DALZCD010000163.1:0-9604 GCF_031978025.1 Erwinia sp. | reverse complement strand
AGGAATAGGTCAGATAGCGACGACCATGCTTGCTGGAGTTTGGCACGTTCAGGCGATGATAGTCGTTAGCGGTAATATCATGCAGCACCGCCGCCAGCGCGCCGTCGCCCGCGCCATTGGTGTTCATAATTTTCTCCGGGCCGCCCATATAAGGGGCGATGTGCGAGAAAATGCGCAGCGGCTGTTCGCAATCCTGGTGGCGCATCGCGCGGCTGAACTCGTACTGGTTGAACTCCGGAATGGCGCCGGGCAACAAAGGATGCTGCGTTTTGCGCTTGCCCTCTTCCTCGGTATAGCCCGCCATATAAAGGCCGTTCGGCCCGGCGGTGCACAGAACCAGGTCCACCCAGTCCAGCGCCATATTCGCCGCCTGCAGCGGATCGCTGAAGCCAGTCAGCGCCTCGCCCTCTTCCTCATTCATCGCCACCACGGAAACATGATCGCGCAGGAAGTCGCGCCAGAACTGTGGATTATCACCAATCACATATTTCGTTCCCAGCGTAAGCACCACCGGCACGTTATGTTTTTTAGCCCAGGTGATGGCCTGCATGGTCGCTTCCGCCATCGGTTCTCCCGGCTTGCAGCGCAGCAGATAAGAAGTCAGCAGCAGCGCGGACGCGCCGGCCACCACCTCTTCAGGAATGCTTTCCTTGCCCAACTGGTTCATCATGCCAGGACTGATAGCAAAGGTCCGCTCGCCATGCTCGCCAATCAGCGTAAAACAGCGGCCAATAGCGCCGTCGACACCCTGCAAATAGTTCAGATCGGTCCGGCTGGAAGTGTTGCAAAGGTAGCGATAGGCGTAGCTGCCAATCTGCACGTTGCTGCACATCACGCCCAGCAACACCGAACGGTCGTCGGCCAGCACCGAATAGTTGTGCAGCGTATTGCCGATCGTGCCGCCCGCAAACTGGTGAGTAATCAGATTATTTTGCGTCAGCTCTTCATACAGCGCCTCGGCAACTTCATCTTCAATGACCAGCGAATGGCCCATGCTCAGGCCGTAGCGGGCTACAAAAGCGTCATCCACTTTCGCTTCGATATCCACCAGGATCTGGTCGATACCGGCTATCCAGCTGGTCGCCGTTTCGCTTTCAGGCTGCACGGGCTGGAGCAGCGGATCGCGGGCGCTGACGGGAAAATAGTGTTTGGATTTACGCTGGCCGGGAAATTTCATGTTACTGACTTAAGGAAGGGATACAGGCAGGCAATAATAACAGGGATGCGGCTGAGTGCCCACACCCCTCTGTTTTAACGCTGGCCGTTAACCAGCTCGACCATCATATCGATATGCAGCTCATCGTCATTCAGCGCCGGAATATATTCAAATTTGGTGCCGCCCGCGTGCATAAAGAATTCGCAGTTCTGCTCGCTGATCTCTTCCAGCGTTTCCAGGCAGTCAGCGGAGAAACCAGGGCTCATCACCTGCACATGCTTCACGCCTTTCGCCGGTAACGACTGCATCGTTTCGTCGGTGTAGGGTGTCAGCCACGGCTCGCGGCCAAAGCGCGACTGGAAAGTCAGCATCGCTTCATGATCGGCCAGACCCAGTGCAGCAATCAGCGCCTCGCTGGTTTCCCGACAGCGCAGCGGGTAGTCGTCGCCCTGATCGGCAAAGCGCTGAGGAATGCCGTGGAAAGACATCACCAGCAAATCCGGCTTGCCGTGTTTAGCAAACGACCGTTCGACCGAGGCCTTCAGCGCGGCAATATAGGCAGGATGCGTGGCGTAATCGCGAATAAACTGCACCGAAGGCAGACTGCGATAGCCAGCAAACACCTGGGTAATGCCGTCCCACACTGCTGCCACGGTCGAGCAGGAGAATTGCGGGTAAAGTGGCAGCACGATCAGACGGGTTACGCCCTGCGCCATCAGGCTGTCGAGCGCGCTTTTCAGGCTTGGATTGCCGTAGCTCATCCCCAGCTCTACCGGCATATCCAGCCGGGCAGCCAGCGCGTTGCGCTGCCGTTTGCTGTAGACCATCAGCGGAGAGCCCTCTTCCATCCACACCGAAGCATAGAGTTTGGCGACTCGTGGCGAACGGATCGGCAGAATGACGCCATTGAGGATAGGCCACCACAGCCAGCGCGGCGTATCGACTACGCGTCTGTCGCTAAGGAACTGTTTCAGGTAGCGTTTAACAGCAGCCGTGGTGGGCGCCTCAGGCGTACCTAAGTTCACCAGCAGCACGCCGGGTTTATCTTGCCTCATTGTTATTCCTTCTCTGGGCATGTCAGGTGATGAAAACGAGAATCATTTTAGCGGAAAATCAGGAAGGGGTAACCAATTGCTGTAGTAGGGCCAGCTTTTGCTGGCCCCGAAAGGCATTAACCGAAGATTTTTTCCAGCTCGGCGCTGACTTCAGACACTTTACGGGTGCCGTCAATTTTGTGGTAAGCGGTGTGGCCCGCTTCCGCTTCTTTGCTGTAGTAGGCGATCAGCGGCGCGGTCATCTGGTGGTATTCGACCAGACGCTTACGCACGGTTTCTTCCTGATCGTCTTTACGTGTGGTCAGCTCTTCACCGGTCACGTCGTCTTTTCCTTCCACCTTAGGCGGATTGAAGGTGACGTGGTAAACGCGGCCAGAAGGAGCATGTACGCGACGGCCAACGATACGTTCAACGATCAGTTCATCCGGAACGGCGAACTCCAGCACGTTGTCAATTTTAATGCCCGCTTCCTTCATGGCATCCGCCTGAGGAATAGTGCGCGGGAAGCCATCAAGCAGGAAACCGTTACGGCAATCTTCCTGCGCGATACGCTCTTTAACCAGGGCGATAACCAGTTCATCCGTCACCAGTTTGCCCGCATCCATCAGCTCTTTGGCCTGCTGACCCAGTTCGCTACCGGCTTTAACCGCTGCGCGCAGCATGTCGCCCGTGGAGATCTGCGGAATGCCGTATTTCTCCATAATGAACTGAGCCTGAGTCCCCTTACCTGCACCCGGAGCACCGAGCAGAATAATACGCATTGCGTAAATCCCCTTGCGAATCGCTTTAATCAAATTATGTAGGGCATGAACATACCATCATGCCCCTGTATCCACAAGGAACGTGGCCGTTTAGCCGGGTTAATGCGCGTTAAAGTTACCCGTAACACCAAGGAGTTTTGGGTTCATTGACGCTGCTTTAGCGCCTTACGGCCGCCTTCGGGCTGAAAGCCTTGTTTTCAGACAAATTCACCCTGCAAATAGCAGGATCGCTACAGCTGTTGCGCAGTAAGAGAGATCGCGGAAGGTCGATTCAGGCACTTAAGTAAGATAATTGGGGAGGCTGGGATAAAACAGTAGAGGCGATCGATAAAGAGGCAGAGAGCCATGCTCTCTGCCTGGGTCGGTTAGCTCAGCAGCAGCTGGTTCATGCGGCGAATAAACTGGTTAGGATCTTCCAGCGTACCGCGTTCGGCAAACATCGCCTGATCGAGCAGCAGTTCAATCCACTCGCCGAAACGGGCTTCGTCCTGCGTATCGGCAGCACGTTTAACCAGCGCGTGCTCCGGATTCAGCTCAAACAGATACTTCACTTCCGGCACCGGCTGGCCCGCAGCAGCGAACAGTTTCGCCATCTGGGTGCTCATGTCATTGGCATCGGTCGTGACGATGGCTGGCGTATCGGTCAGGCGGTGCGTCAGACGCACGTCCTTCACGCGCTCGCCCAGCAGCGTTTTCACGCGATCGACAAACGGCTCCAGCGCTTTTTCCGCTTCTTTTTGCTCTTCGCTCTCTTCGTCAGCCAGCTTGCTCAGCTCGTCATCCGCTTTGCTGACGCTCTGGAAGGTTTTGCCATCAAACTCGGTCAGATAGCTCATCATCCATTCATCAATGCGATCGGAGAGTAACAGCACCTCGATGCCTTTCTTACGGAACAGCTCCAGGTGCGGGCTGCTTTTCGCCGCGGCGTAGCTGTCGGCGGTGATGTAGTAAATCTTCTCCTGGCCTTCCACCATACGGCTGACATAGTCTTCCAGCGACACGGTCTGCGCGGAGCCTTCGCTGCTGGTTGAAGCGAACCGCAGCAGTTTAGCGATAGTTTCTTTGTTAGCGCTGTCTTCAGCCGGGCCTTCTTTCAGCACCAGACCGAACTGCTGCCAGAACTTCTGATACTGCTCTTCGTCGTCTTTGGCGACTTTTTCCAGCATTTGCAGCGCGCGCTTGCTCAGCGCGTTACGCAGGTTCTGGGTAATACGGCTGTCCTGCAGAATTTCACGCGACACGTTCAGCGGCAGATCGCTGGAATCTATCAGGCCACGGACGAAGCGCAGGTAATTCGGCATAAACTGTTCGGCGTCGTCCATGATAAACACGCGCTGCACGTAGAGTTTCAAACCGTGCTTGTGATCGCGGTTCCACATGTCCCACGGCGCCTGGGAAGGGATATACAGCAGGCTGGTATACTCCTGCTTGCCTTCCACGCGATTGTGGCTCCAGGTCAGCGGATCGGCGAAATCGTGTGAAACGTGTTTATAAAACTCTTTATATTCTTCGTCGCTGATTTCAGACTTATTGCGCGTCCACAGCGCCTGCGCCTTGTTGATTTTTTCCCAGCTGGACGTTTTCTCTTCTTCGTTATGTTCTTCGATTTCTACCGGCAGTGCGATATGGTCAGAATATTTACTGATGATGCTGCGCACGCGCCAGGCGTCCAGGAACTCATCTTCACCTTCGCGCAGGTGCAGAGTGATTTCGGTGCCGCGATCTTCTTTGGTGATATCGGCGATAGTGTACTCACCTTCGCCCGCCGATTCCCAGAACACGCCTTCATCAGCCCCGGCACCGGCAGCGCGCGTGCGGACAGAAACTTTATCCGCCACGATAAAGGCGGAATAGAAGCCGACGCCGAACTGACCGATCAACTGGCTGTCTTTCGCCTGATCGGATCCGAGTGATTCCAGGAAGGATTTGGTACCGGATTTGGCAATAGTACCCAAATTTTCAATGACTTCGTCTCGCGTCATCCCGATGCCGTTATCGCTCAGCGTCAGGGTACGATTTTCCTTATCAACAGAAACACGCACGCGCAGATCGCCGTCGCCCTGGTAGAGATCCGGCGAGGAGAGTGCGCGGAAGCGCAGCTTATCGGCCGCATCGGAGGCGTTGGAGATCAGTTCACGCAGGAAGATTTCTTTATTTGAGTAGAGGGAATGGATCATCAGGTGCAGAAGCTGTTTTACCTCTGACTGGAAGCCACGCGTCTCTTGTCCTTTCATGGTCATTGCTACCTCAGTTAACTTGGCGGTTTACGTTGAGAAGTAGAATGGGGGCGACTGGCAGGTTTTCAAGACGGCACGACGCATCGTGCCGTTAAATGGCTAAAATTTAATCTTGTGGCGCCCTGCCAGAGAATGAGACAGCGTGGTGCCGTCCACCATCTCCAGCTCGCCACCAACCGGCACGCCGTGCGCAATGCGGCTGGCTTCAACGCCATACTGCCCGCACAGCTCGGCAATGTAGTTAGCGGTCGCCTCACCTTCAACCGTGGGATTGGTGGCCAGGATCACCTCCTGAATCGTCTCTTTTTCCAGCCGCTGTTCCAGCCGATCAAGACCGATATCGTTCGGGCCAATGCCATCCAGTGGTGAAAGGTGTCCCATCAGCACAAAGTAGCGGCCGGCGAACTGGCCGGTCTGCTCAATGGCGTGAATGTCGGCCGGGCTTTCTACCACGCAAATCAACCCCGTCTGCTGACGACGAGCGTTAGCGCAGATGGTGCAGATTTCCTGCTCGGTAAAGGTGTGGCAGTCTGCACAATGTCCGATTTCCGACATGGCACGCGTCAGCGCCTGCGCAAGGCGCATCCCGCCGCTGCGATCGCGCTGCAGCAGCTGAAACGCCATGCGCTGGGCTGACTTCGGCCCCACGCCGGGCAGGCAGCGCAGCGACTCCATCAGGCTTTCAAGGAGCGGGCTGGTCAGCATCAGAACGGCATCTTGAAGCCAGGCGGCAGCTGCATTCCGCTGGATACCGCAGACATTTTTTCTTTCTGCGCTTCCGCTACGCGACGGGCGGCATCGTTAAATGCGGCAGCGACCAGATCTTCCAGCATCTCTTTGTCATCTTCCAACAGGCTCGGATCAACCTCTACACGACGACAGTTGTGTGCGCCGTTGATGGTGACCTTCACCAGGCCCGCGCCCGATTCACCCGTTACTTCCATGGCTGAGATCTCTTCCTGCACCTGCGCCATTTTGTCCTGCATTTGCTGGGCCTGCTTCATCAGGTTACCCAGTCCGCCTTTTCCAAACATAGTTTTCTCTCTTAAGAAGGGCCGTATTCATGCCTGAGCACGACTACAGCGTTTCAAAGGGGGCGAATACTCTCTTCATCCACGTCCGCGTCAAAAAAGCGACACAGCGTCTGAATATGATTATCCGCGATAATTGACTGACGCGCCTGCGTCAGTTTCTCTTCGTAGATTTTTTGTCGCCATTCCAGCGGCGTTAAGACTGCCGGATTATCGTCTTCAATCAGCGTCAGTTCAACCGGCTTGCCTGCTGCCACACTCAGCGCCTCGCCCAACGCTTTCTGCGCCGAAGGCGAATTCAGATGACGCTGAGCGGAACGCAAATGCAGACAGATACCGTTTTCCGTCTGCTCTTTCCAGGCATTCAGCGCCAGCTGCTGCACCAGCTTTGGCAAGGTGAGCCCGGCAATTTCCGCCGCCCAGGCATCGCGCTGCTGCGATTCTACCGTCAGCTTCGCCATTAGCTCCGGGGTTTTCTCATGTTCCAGCGCCGTACGCAAGGCCTTGGGCGTGGCGACCGGTTCCGGCTTCGCCTCGACGGTTTGCGCTTTCCAGCGATAGGCCTCTGGCTTTACCGGTTCAGTCGCAATAACGGCGCTTTGCCGCTTCTGACCACGCTCGGTCGCGGCAGCCAGCCGCTCCAGCGCCGAGCCTGCCGGCCGCGCATTGGGCGCTGCCGGCTCACTCTTTTTTAGTTTGGTCGCTCCCTGCTGGCGCATCAATTGCGTTCGCGCCTGCAACAGCTGGCTGGTGGTATCAGGCAGCGGCCCGCCGGACTGAACGGTGTGCGTCGGTGTCGGCCCGGGTGGCACCGGGGACTGAACGGTGTGCGTCTGTGCCGGCCCTGGCGGCGGCGGGGTCTGCACAGCCGATGGCGACGGGATCGTTTCCTGCCGACCCGGCTCCGCAGGCTGAGCCTGTGGCACCATTGCAGGACGCGCAACCGGCTCGGCAATCACCTGTTTAGGGTGGAAGGCCAGCGCTCTCAACAAGGTCATTTCCACGCCCATGCGGCGATCGGGCGCCAGCGGCAGCTCTTTGCGCCCCACCAGCAGCGTTTGATAATAAAGCTGCACGTCAGCAGGTGGCAGAACGCGTGCCAGCTCGCGCAGGCGCTGTTCGGCAGTGGCAAACTCCTCCCCCAGCGCGGAAGGCAGCAATTGTATCATTGCCACGCGATGCAGCAGCGTGAGCATTTCTACCAGCAGTGCTTCCCACTCAACGCCACGAGAAGCGGCCTGGTTCAGCAAAGACATCACCTGTTCGCCTTCGGCATTCACCAGCGCTTCAATGAGCGCAAGCGGCTGCTCGTCGTCCAGCGTGCCGAGCATACTGCTGACCGTCACCGTAGTGATCTGTCCCTGCCCCATCGCGATAGCCTGGTCGGTAAGGCTTAACGCATCACGCATACTGCCATCGGCCGCTCTGGCTAACAGCTGCAGCGCGCGCGCTTCAGAAGCAATTTGTTCCGCTTCCAGCACATGTTCGAGCTGGCCACGGATTTGACCTACGTCCAACGCCTTCAGATGGAACTGCAGACAGCGTGACAAAATAGTCACCGGCAGCTTCTGTGGATCGGTAGTGGCGAGCAAAAACTTTACGTGCTCAGGAGGTTCTTCCAGCGTTTTTAACAGCGCATTAAAGCTGTGGCGCGAAAGCATGTGGACTTCATCGATCAGATAGACTTTAAAGCGGCCACGCGCGGGCGCGTACTGCACGTTATCTAACAGATCGCGGGTATCCTCGACCTTGGTACGCGAGGCCGCATCGATCTCAATCAGGTCGACAAAGCGGCCCTGCTCGATCTCACGGCAGTTGTCGCATTTTCCACAGGGGGTCGCGGTAATACCGGTTTCACAGTTAAGGCCTTTCGCCAGAAGACGGGCGATAGTGGTTTTCCCCACCCCCCTGGTGCCGGAAAAAAGATAAGCGTGATGGATGCGGCCAAGCGACAGGCCGTTCGCCAGCGCGGTCAGTACATGTTCCTGACCGACGACATCACTGAACGCCTGAGGACGCCACTTGCGGGCCAGTACCTGGTAGCTCATGCGTGATTCATCATTGATTTATAGAGAATAATTCATCTAAACACCGTTAACCCGTGTGTTAGCCTCGTTGCTGATTGCCGCTACAGTGTACCAGTACGGCCAGGGTCATTCCTATCACTTTGCGTAAAACCGGCGGCTAAATCCGCTCGCGGCCAGTGCCGGTAAACACGCTGTTTAAAAGCGAATAAAAAGAAAATAGCGTGAAGACGGACATAGAATTGCCTGCTGCATTCAATAAACCGTGAAAACCGAAAACCCGTCACTTCCCCTGACAGGGGGAAAAGCGTTCCCCCTGATAAATCAATATCTTTAATAACAGGAGAATGGAAAATAGCGGTATTGAATAATAATTAAGAGAGGGGGTATTTTAACCAATTACCCGCCCACCTAAAAACAACCCATTGAAAATGAATGACTTTACAAGATGAAGTCATACTTCAATTGTCAGATGATACTAACGGAATAGTAAAATGAAAAAACGCATCGTGAAAACCCGTATATTTTAAATAAAAAAGGGGTTCAGCACGTTTAATACTCTGACGTTTTTTATCTCGCCCTGCATTGCGCCTGTTACCCTGCTCAGGCGGAAGAGAATATTACCGTCGGTGCCGAGGGTGGCAACGGAGGGAGCGGCAGCCATGCAAGCCTTGCCGGTGAAGCAGGCATCGGCGGCAAGGGTGGCGAGCATCGCTCTGGCTGGGGAGTTTCACTATAAATCAGGTTACACGTTAAAGCTTTTTTTACATTGCCACTACCGGTGATACCGCGCACGGCATACGAGTCGGTATGGCGGGCGTGAACGGCACGGGCTGGCGTGAATAGCGCCTTGCCGATAGTTCAGCTTTAGCACGGGTTCACAACTGCACAAAGGCCATCCGGGCTGCATGAGGCTGTGCAAAAATCGTCGCACGAAACGGTCCAGGCGCTCTCCGCTGCCTTCAGCAGCATCTTTTAAATAAAAAAAGGCCGGCAAGCGCCAGCCTTTTTTTCCCGGTAGGACCTAGTGGCCTGGGAAATTCACCAGGCTGAAGCAGTCCAGACCCATTGCCTTCAGACGCGCTTCGCCGCTCAGATCGAACAGGTTAATGATAAACGCCGCATCTTTTACCTCGCCGCCTGCACGGCGGATCAGCTTGGCGGTCGCTTCGATGGTGCCGCCCGTCGCCAGCAGATCGTCCACCACCAGCACTTTATCGTTTGGCCCAATCGCATCGCAATGCAGTTCCAGACAATCTGTGCCGTATTCCAGCTCGTAAGTTTCAGCAAAGGTTTTACGCGGCAGTTTGCCAGGCTTGCGTACGGGCACAAAGCCTACG
>NZ_DALZCD010000162.1:7217-9641 GCF_031978025.1 Erwinia sp. | reverse complement strand
AAGAGCTGAATGACGATAAAAATCAGAATGGTGATCACCGCGACGCCGGACACCGTCGCCATCTGTTTTATCGTTAACGAACGACTAACGCGCAAGCCTGTTCTCCGCAAAGCTGACTGCCGCCAAAGGGGCGGCAAAAACAGCCCTGAGTATATCCTATGACAGGCGCTTGTTAAGTCATCCCTTGCGGCAGGGGGGCGATTAGGCCTTTTCCGATAGGAAAACGGCGTCCGGGCGGCATAGATCGCTATTTACAGACCGCCTGAGGCGTTAAAAGCCGCAACAACATGCCGGATTGCTATGTCCCGTCCAGGCGCTAACGCCGTAACCACATGCCGAATCGCTATGTCCCGTCCAGGCGCTAACGCCGCAACTACCTGCCGGATCGTTATGTTCAGTTCAGGCGCTAACGGTCACAACAACAGGCCGGGATCGCTATTTAAAGTCCGCATAAGGCGTTAACGGCTGCAACGGCATATCGAGATCCCCTTCCCAGCCCGCCATGGAATAACGCAGATAAATCATGCCGTGGCTGGGCGTGTAATCCTTCGCCTGCTGAATATCCATGCCCAGCCCCAGCGTCCAGTGCGCGCTCAGACGACGCTCTACCGCGGCCTGCAGCGTGTAGCCGAATCCGCTACTGCTGCTGCTGTTACCCTGCGGATTATCGCTGGTCAGCGACCCAAAATTCAGCGGATAGCGGGACTGTGCACCCGTGCGGGAATGGGACCAGGAAACTGAACCGCCCAGATCGAACGACCAGTTTTCCGTACGCTGCCGATAAGTTAGCGGCACAGACAACGAGTTATAGGTCTGAGGACTGTAGTAGCCGCCCTGACCAAGCGAATAGTCGCTTAAGTCACGGCTGTAGTGCCATAACATACCGTTCAGGCCTACGGTGGCGCGGCGGTTGTCCTCGTTAAGAAGCTTATAGTAATAACCCACCATCAGCCGTTCGCGGGCGTTGTCCTTAACGTTTTCACCGGTAAGCTGATGGGCGCTGATGTCGGCCCAGACGCCGTGCGCGCCGCCTTTATCGTAGCTTAATCCTACCGCTCCGCCGGTCGCCACCACGCCGCCCCAGGTTTTGCCGCTGGCGGTATTAGGATCGCGCGCGCCTGCATAGGCCAGCAGCGAGCTGGAAACAGGGCGGCGGGAAGCGGTCAGCGAAACGCCGAGATCGCTCAGTCTGGTGTTCCAGGTGAAACCGCCCACCCAGTTAGTGACCTCAAAGCCCAGCGGCGTGGTGCCAATATCGGCCGACCATTTGTCGCTGGTATAGCCAACGCCGACGCTGGTGCCGTTCTGATGCTGACGGAAATCCCGGTTACAGGTGGCGTCATTATTGGCACAGCTGCCGAAATTTTCATTAATGTTGCCGAGACTGTTGGGAGAGAAAGTGCCCGCCGAGAGATTGACGTTATCCAATCGCAGCCAGCCTTTCCCCCGACCAACCGGCGTTTCCGCCTGAGCCATCGTGGTGTGTGCGGTGAAATCAGAAATGCCGCCGGTACCTTTATTTCTGGCGTAATCCTCTGCCAGCGTCAGCGTGGTGTCCTGCTGGCGCGCCAGATCGGCCGCTTCGCTGCGGATACCGCGCTTCAGCCAGTCGTCCTGCTCATTGTTACGCGTCAGCCGCGTAGCCTCTTCGGTGCTTTGCGGAAGAGTAGTAGTAATCCCGCTGGCCACCATCGCCTGGCGATAGTCATACTGCGCATCGGCAGGATTGTGCTGCGCCGCTTCCAGCCTCGCGGCATCGCGAAACACCAGCGCGCTGCTTTGCGAAGGCATTTCCCGCGCGGCCCGGGGTTTCAGCAGGCCATACAGCGTAGCGGCACGAGCGGTATCGCCCACGCTTTGCGCTGCGTTTGCTACGCGTCGTCCCGTGTTGACGCTCTCCCCCGCCACGGCTGGCGATAAAGCCTGTAACCGCTGTTTAGCGGCAGGCAAATCCCCCAGCAGCACCAGCGCTTCAATTTCGCCCAGCAGCGCATCGTTATTCTGTGATTCTTTTTCACGCACCTCACGGTAGCCTGCCAGAGCCTGCTGCGCATCGCCTCTCGCCAGCGCCCAGTCAGCTTTGGTCAGGGCAATACGGCTGGAAGGCGGCAGCTGTCCCAGCAGGGCGACCGCCTGACTTTCCTGACCGTTGGCGCGTAGTTGTTCGGCACGAGCGATAACCCGGTCCGTTTCCAGCCTGTCATTTAAGGCTTTACTGTTCGCGTCCCACTTCGCGGCGGGCAAAGCCTGCAGCTGACGCATCGCCTCTTCAGCACGGCCGCTGCCGGAAAGATAGAGCGCATAAGCATAGGCCTGCGCCGGTACGCCAGGTTGACGTTGCGCCATCGCTGCCATCTGCTGGTCCGCCGCCCGGGGCTGCCCCGCCTGACGCAGCGCGCCAGCCAGTCGGTAGTTCAGCCAGAT
>NZ_DALZCD010000162.1:0-7207 GCF_031978025.1 Erwinia sp. | reverse complement strand
AGCCAGATATCATCCGGCGCGCCCTGCTGAGCCTGGCGGTACTGCTCCGCCGCCTGCGACCAGCGACCGGCCGCCGCCTGTTTATCCCCTTCAGCGCTCAGCGTACTGCTGCGCAGGCTGGCCAGCGTGGTACCCAGCGAACGTTTCTGCGCCGCAGGCAGCCCGTTAATAAAGGCCAATGCCTGTTCCGGTGACTGCTGTTGGTAAAGCGCTACCAGCCGTTGCGTTGCCGTAGTGTTGCCCGGGTCGAGCTGCCGCGCGCGTCGGAAAAGTGCCTCTGCGGCGGCAGAATTTTTCTGCGCCAATGCCACGTCACCGAGGCCAATCAGCGCGTAGCCGTCGGTGTTGTCCAGGCCTTGCGCCTGCTGATAGCTGCGCGTTGCGCCACGAATATCGCCTGCCGCCAGCGCCTTATCGCCAGCGGCAATCGCCAGCCAGTAGCGGTTGGACTTCAGCAAGCTTTGCCATTTACCGATGTCCGTCCCCTGCGCATCGGCCGTCACGGCGCGTTGAAAATAGCTATCGGCTTCTGCACGTTGATTAGCACGCGCCAGCGCCTGGCCCATTGCGCCCAACAGATCGGCATCGTCAGGGCTGGCCTGCAATGCCGCTCTCAGGGCCGGGATTGCCGCCGTGCTCTCGCCTTTATTAATGAGCGCCAGCCCGCGCAGCCGCTGTTGATAAGCAGGATCGGCCAGCATCTGCTCCTGCCGGGCCAACTCCAGCTGGCCGTCCGCCTGCGGTTTGTCACTGGTAAAGGTGCTCAGGTAGGTTTGCAGCTGCGCCACGGTCTGTGACGTCACCGGCTGTGATTTGATATCGCTCAGCCACAGCTCGGCGGCCTGCGTCCGTCCTGCCGGTTCGCGGGCGACGTCCTGTAGCTGCCTGATAGCCGCCACGCGGTTGTCCTGAGCAAGCTGCATCTGTGCAATCGCCATTTTGACGTTGATATTGCCCGGCGCGTCCCGATCCAGCGCCTCCAGCTGCGTCAACGCCAGTGGCTGCTGTTGCGGCAGGCGAGCCACCAGCCGCCAGTATTCCAGCGCAAGATCGCTGGAAGGGAACACGCCATGAAACAGCTTGTCCCAGGCCGCTCGTGCTTCTGGCAGATGGCCGGAGGCGGCCAGCAGCCTTGCCTGCTGAAGCTGCTGCCGGCCCTCTTCGGCAACCAGCAGCAGACTGGCTTCGGCCTGGCGGGTGGCCACGGCCTCAGGCGCGATATTTTTCAGCCGTGCCAGCTTTTCCCGCGCCCGATCCTGTTGCCCCGTACGCAGATCCTGACGGATCTGCGCGGCCAGTACCTGCGGATCGTCCGGCGCGATCTTTTCCAGCCGGTACAATGCCTGGCTGACCAGATCGAACTTGTTGGTCGCTTCACCGACGCGCACCTGCTGTAGCAGCCAGTCAACGGGCGAAATCTCCGCCGTCTGGGCCGCCATGCCGCTCAGCGGCAGCAGCAGGGCAGGCGCCATCCATCGTAAGTTCACTACAGATCGTCCTCATCGCCCAAGCGACGACGGCTGACGCTGCGCATTAAACGCCACAGCAGCAGGGCGAACAGGATCACCACCACTGCAGCAAACGCGGCCAGCATAATTGGGTGTGTTGACAGCATGTTCCAGACGCGTTCCCACCACGGCAAATGGCCGACATACCAGGTATCGCCCACGCGCAGGCTGTTAACACCGGACTCGCGAATAACCGAAGCCGAGCCGAAAATGGCCGCACGTTTGCCGCTGTCAATCAGCGCGCCGTTTAGCAGCTGCCAGGCGCGCGGGCTGTCCGCCAGCAGCGCCACTACGCTTCGCTGGTCATGGAAAGGTGACTTAAAGCTGACGATAGCCGCCATTGGCCCGTCAGAACTGATACTGGTCTGGCTTTCCGCGTGCATATCGTCAGGCGAGACAGGCCGCGTGGAGAAGTCGTTCTGGCGGTTAGGCTTGTTAACCCAGCTTTTGGCCACGTCCACCAGCAGATTGATTTTGCTGTCATCCTTCAGCGACTGCGGGATTTCGCCAATCATCAGCAAATCGTCGTCCTGCTCTTTCGCTTTGCTCCAGTCGTCAGTCATCTTTACCTTCAGCGCCGGATAGCCGGTCTGGGCAGAAATATTGCCCAACGCGTTCAGCAGCGCGCTGACCTTGTCTGCTTCCGGCTGCGCACTGATTAGCACCAGCGTCTGTGCCAGGTCAGCATTACGGCTGAACGGGAAGCCCGCGTTGGCGAAAGCACGCAGTGAAGGCATCGCCATATAGTGACGGTAGCCTGAGAAGTCGATGGTGGAGTTCTCATCAATCACTACGTGGTTAGGCACCGGGGTAACGGTTTCGCAGCGGCCTTCCTGGGTGGCATTGTTATAAGTGCCGCCGAGAAAAATGCTGGCGTAATCGAAATCGAAGCGTAGCTGGTTCACCACGCCCAGGCGTAGCGCCGGAATAGTCAGCTGGGTACTGCCGTCGGTCAGGCCCTGCACCAGCGGAATGCGCAGCAGCTGTCGGCCGTTATCGCGCTTGCCGGACAGCGGGTAATCCTGCACGAACTGGTTATTCAGGTTAACTGTCAGTCGGGAGCCGTCTTCCTGGATCGGCGTGGTGTAGCGATAGTTGATATTCATATCGATACCGCGCGCACGGACCAGGAAGAGATCCGGCGGCAGCTTCAGGGTCAGCGCAATCGGGTTTGGTTGTAGCCCGTCGCTCTGTAACTGATTGGCATACTGCTGCAGTTCGCCAAAGGTGGTTGGTCTGTCGGTGCGTACCCAGTTCGGCGCGTCATATAGCTTACGCGGCGTCAGCTCTTTGACCTCATCCACCGTGGCACGTTGCCCGCGCAACAGCACATCGCCCTGCGCAATCCCCTGCACCGCCTTCAGCAAATCGTTATCATCACGTCCCATTATCAGCAGCATTTTCTCGTAGGGATCCTGCGGCTGATTGATGATGGCGATGGTCGGTTTATCTACCGGCGGCAGCGTTTTTAAAAAGTCTGGCCGCCGGTCGTTGGTAGCAAACACCACCGCATGCTGCTGGTCCGGCAACTGGTTATAAAGTACCGGGAAAGATTGCCCGCGCCAGTCCGCTTTGGTGCCAAACCAGGACGCCAGCACGGCGGCGGCTTTTTGCTGCCCCAGATCCGGCGCACCCGCAAAGACCATCGGCAGGATCAGCGGACGGTTATCGCGCGCGTCAAAAAACGGCTCCGGGAAATGGGAAAGGTCGTCCTGCACCGGCAGTTTTTGCAGCGTCAGTGCCAGCGAACTCTCTTTACCGATATCCAACCAGATGGCGCTGTTAGCCGGGTTCTCGCACAGATTCGAGTAATGACCGACCAGCTCCAGCCGCACGCGGTTAAAGTCGCTGATAAAACGCGGATCCAGCGGCAGCTGCACCTGGCTGGGCTTGTCCGCTGATGACTGCACGATGGGCACCAGCCCCACCATCTCGTCGTTCAGATAGACCTTAAGATGCGAGACCGAGGGCAGCAGCGAAGGCGAAGGCCGATAGTTGAGCGTTAACAGCGCTTTGGTCACCAGCTCGTCGCTGCGCACGCCGAACTCAATCTGCCCCTGCGTTCTTGTGCCGGTCAGATTGAACACGCCCGGCGGCGGCGCGATTTGCGCGAAAGTGCGCGTGACGTCACGTACCGGTGCGGCAGGCGCGACCGCGACCGACGCGGCGGGCGTATCCGTAGCGGCGGGCGCATCCGTAGCGGTCATCGGCAGCGGCACGGCATCGTCTGCCGCCCAGGCCAGCGGCATAACGCCCATCAGAACAGCAGTGAACCAGCGTAGTTTTCTCGTCATCGTTTCATCATCAACTTTACGTCAGTGGATCGTGGGATCGGGTCGCCCCACGCCCCTCGGGAAAAAAGAAGCCAGCCAGCCGGTCAGGCGCGTCAGCCCGTCAAAAAACCCGCGAAGCGGCTGCGGGCCGTACTCTGCCAGACGCAGATAACCTTTAAAGCCCAGCACCATAATGTCAGCAAAGCTCTGCATGGGTTTATCTTCAGGGAAGCTGTCCTGCCACAGCGCCCAGGTATCGGCACGGGCGAAGGTGCACTGGATAAAGGCCACGTGCTGCTCGGTGGTCAGCTCATGCAGGCGGATACCGGCACGGCGGCCAAAGGTGCGCTGCACAAAACAGGGAAAGCTGAACTCCTGCTGGCCACGCCGCAGCAGCAGCCAGACCTTTTCGTTTTCCTGCAGCAGATTTTCCTCACGTAGCTCCAGGCCGACGCCGCCGTCAGAATAGTCACGCAGCGTGCACGGCAGCATGTGGCCATCTTCCCGTGCCAGCGCCGCCGGCATAGCAATCTCCACCCTGTGCGCTTCACGCAGCTGACGGGCCTCTACGGAAACCGCTACTGCCCCGCCCAGGATAATCATGTTGTAAATCACCCAAACCACGCTGACGAGTACCGTCAGGATTTCCGTAGAAGGGCCAGTTTTCAGCCGCCAGACTGCGGCAATCAGGCCAGCGACATTGATCAGCACCAGCAGCATATAGGGGCGGGTGATAACCCAATCGAGATGCTGCTCCTCTACCAGACCGCCTTTGGCCGTCACGTTAAATTTGCCTTTATGCGGATTGAACAACGCGACGGTAGTTGGCCGTGCGATATACCAGGCCAGCACCGTTTCATAGACCTCGCTCCAGAACGAATGCCGCCAGCGGCCCTGAATACGCGAGTTGGTGAGGCTGGTGTGCAGCATATGCGGCAGCACGAAAATGGCGATAGCCAGCGCGGGGGCAAAAATGATGTAGGCGTGGCAGAGCAGAAAAGCCAGGGGCGCAAGCAGGAAGATCAGTCGGGGAATACCGGAAAGAAAGTGCAGCATGGCGTTGGCGTAGCAGAGCCGCTGCACCAGTTTCAGTCCTTTACCGGTCAACGGATTATCCAGCCGGAAAATTTGCACCATGCCGCGCGCCCAGCGAATGCGCTGTCCGATATGGGCAGAAAGGCTTTCGGTCGCCAGGCCAGCAGCCTGAGGGATACGAATATAGGCGGAGGTATAGCCCTTGCGGTGCAGGCGCAGTGAGGTATGCGCATCCTCGGTAACGGTATCTACCGCGATACCACCGATTTCATCCAGCGCGGTACGCCGGATAACCGCACAGGAGCCGCAGAAAAATGCCGCGTCCCAGACATCGTTTCCATCCTGTACCAGCCCGTAGAAAAGGGTGCCTTCGTTCGGCGTCCGGCGAAAGCGTCCCAGGTTGCGTTCAAAAGGGTCGGGCGAGAAAAAATGGTGCGGTGTTTGCAGCATGGCCAGCTTGGGATCCTTCACAAACCAGCCCAGCGTCATTTGCAGAAACGAGCGTGTCGGCACATGGTCGCAGTCAAAAATCGACACAAACTCGCTGCGGCATTGCGTACGCAGCGCGTGGTTAATATTACCTGCCTTAGCGTGTTCATGCGTGGGGCGCGCCACATAGTGCACGCCGATTTTCTCCGCAAAGGCCCGGAACTCCTCGCGATTGCCATCGTCCAGCACGTAAATATTGAGCTTATCTTTGGGCCAGTCGATGCCCAGCGCGGCGTACAGCGTCGGTTTTACCACGCTCAGCGGCTCGTTGTAGGTCGGCACCAGTAAATCCACCGTCGGCCAGCTGTTAACATCTTCCGGCATGGAAACCGGCGGCCGATTAAGGGGCCACAGCGTTTGAAAATAACCGAGGATCAGCACGACCCAGGCATACGTTTCCGCCGCAATCAGCAGCACGCCGAAAGTCAGGCTTAACGGATCGTCCCAGTTCAGCGTCGAGGTATAGCGCCACCACAGATAGCGGCAGGAAATCGTTAGCGACAGCACTATCAGCATCATGGTGGACAGACGGCCAGGAATGCGCCGCACGATCATCGCCACGCCCCACAGCAGCACCACAAAGATAAACTGCGTCATCAGATCGAACGGCTGCGAGATACAAAGAAGAGCCAGCGCCGTGGCGATCAGGATCGCCACGCCAAAAAATGTTTTGCGCAATACGGCAGGCAGGCGACGCAGCTGGTGCTCGACCCGGCTTTCCATATTACGCGCTGCCGCCTTTTCCGGCAGCTTTTCCAGCCAGTTATAAAACCGCTGGCGGGGCGTTTTCAGGGTATAGCGGCCCGCGCGTTTGCTGAACGAGACGCCATTAAAAGGGATAACCAGCAGTAACCAGGCGGTTTGCAGCAAATAACGTAAGATATCCGCAGGATGTGGCCTTTCCGGCGAAATATGCGGATAAAGGCGTCGACGCTGTGACGTTACGCGCTGCCAGGCAGGCGTTTCAAAGCGAAAGAGGGCCCAGCCAAGCATTACCCAACAGCATTGCATAACGGCGGTAGGCGCCGACGCACCATGTTGACGATAGCCTGCATAGCGCTCGTGTAGCGCCGCCGTAGCGGCGGGCATCAGCAGCCAGTGCAGCGGCCTCATGCGCGCTCCCGCAGATTAATCAACGCCCAGTTGGCGAAGGTTATCATGCCTTCCGCCGCCAGGCTGTGCGGCCGGTATTCGCCCAAGGGCTGCTTGCTCATCAACGCTTCCGCCACCGCTTCATCACGATGAAGGGTTAAAGGAATAAAGTTATTCAGGCTGTTGACCCACAGCTGATGCAGATCCTGCTGTGCTTTGCTGACCGGGGAAAATTGATTCATCAGGAACAGCGTATTGGCAGGAAACGTTTGTTGAAACAGGCGGATATGGCAGTTAGCATCGGGCGTCACTACGCTCAGAATGCGGTCAGCCAGCGGCAGTATGGCTCGCGTCCAGGGCGTATCACCAGACGGCACGTCAAGCAGGATCCAGGGATAGAGTTTTTTTAGCGCCTCAATTTGCGCAGGCCAGGCGTGACTGTATTTTTCCGGATGACGGAAAAAATCCATGCGTTCATCGTCATTAAGCCGCCCGGCGGGCACAAAATCCAGCCCGGGCGCATAGCGCAGCGCGCTTTGCTGCCAGGGCAAACCGTCAATGGCCGCCCGCAGCCAGCCGCGTGGCTGACCCACCGCCATATTGAAGTGCATCCGCAGCAGATTATCGGCCGATAAGTCGATCGCAATCGCCTGTTCGCCCAGCTGATGGAGCGCCCAGGCAAAGGCGGCGGTTAATGACGTCGCCCCGGCCCCGCCTCTGACGCTCTGTAGCGCAATAACCGCCATTACTGTCCCTCATGCTGCGTGGGATCGGCCAGTTCGGCCAGCAGCGGCCAGCGGTCCAGGATCG
>NZ_DALZCD010000161.1:0-9741 GCF_031978025.1 Erwinia sp. | reverse complement strand
CATCCTGATAGGCGTTGAACGTCAGGCGCTGTGGGTTATTCAGCGGGCGGCAGATCCACTCGCCGCTGCCGGTCCACATTGCCAGACGATCGGAGTCGTGGATCTGCGGATGGATAGTGTCGCACATGCGGCGTTCATTGGTGCCGCAGCTGAACATGGTCGTCATGGGTGCGATGCCCAACTGGTCAATATCTTTACGGGCATAAAGGTGATTTTCCACCTCCATGACCACGCGATTGTCTTCGCAGTGAATCACAAATTTAAATGCGCCGGTGCAGCTTTCGCCATCCAGTAACGTATAGACGGTGAAGGTGGTGTCATCCGCTTTTGGCGTTTCAAACCAGAAGGCGGTGAAATCCGGGAACTCTTCTTTACTGCCAAAGGTATTGATAGCGACGCCGCGAGCGGAAAGACCATACTGGTAGGTATCATCCACCGCACGGAAGTAGCTGGCACCCAGGAAGGAGACGATATCGCGGCTGGCCAGTTCGGGTTTTTTAAACGCGCGGAAACCGGCGAAGCCTAAATCGGTTTTACCTTCCAGCTGTTTGGTATCGACATTAGCGTCGTGATAGTTAAACAGCTCGGGGCGGAAGTGAATTTCACGCGCCTGCCGATCGGCATCTACAGAGAACATGCGCAGACGGCGCTTGAACCCCATGCCGACATGGAAAAACTGAACGTCCAGCTTGCGATCGGCATTGCCGTTCCACAGTGAATGGTTCGCATCGTACTGAATTTCGTTATAGGCCTGCGGCGTCAGCGTAGCTAACGTCTCGGGCAGAGGCGCAGGCGCGCCACCGTAAGGTTTCTGCGCGAGGTTTGCAGCCATCTTTTGCAACACGTCAAAATCAAAACGCTTTGCCGTACCATCGGCGATGTCGGTGTCGGCCCAGGCGGCCTGCGCAAACAACGTCGACAAACCGGACATCCCGCTTACCGTAGCGAAAGCCATTGACGCCTTCATAAACATTCTTCGATTCATGCCAGAGTCATATCCTTTGCTGATCGGAACTGTAAAAACTATGCTGGACCTGCGGCTATAAAAGCCTTGTTTTAGCTGAATTGTGAGCGGGTCACAGGGTGTTACGACAGCTTGTGGCGTCAGAAATTCAGTCAGGCAAAATTTAGCAGATAAATCTGACAAAAGCAGGCATTTAGCGGTGACCACTATCAGTCGATTCCTGGGCGGATAAGCAAGCAAAGCGGCAAAAAGCGTCTATAGTTACTGCTATTATTCGCACAAGGAGATGTTATGGCTAAGACAACTGACGTACAAGAAATCGACACCCGCCTGGATGACGATCTGGCTCTGCTGACTGAAACGCTGGAGGAAGTGCTGAAATCATCTGGCGATCCGGCCGATCAGAAATATGCCGAGCTGAAAGCCAAAGCGGAAAAATCCCTGAACGAGGTTAAATCCCGCGTCAGCAACGCTTCTGATAACTATTACCACCGTGCTAAGCAAGTTGCTAACCGCGCTGACGAATACGTTCACGAGAAGCCGTGGCAGGGCATTGGCGTAGGTGCTACGCTGGGCCTCGTTGTTGGCCTGCTGCTGGCGCGTCGCTAAGCGATAGCGTTGGGCAAAGGCAGTGAAAACGGGCACCCTCAGGGTGCCCGTTTTGTTTTCGCCGGACCGGCTGCAAAACTGAAAAAGACGTTAATCCTGCCCTAAATCAACATCAGCCCGCCAGGGCGCTCTTATACTGCCCGCAGCTTGTTTGATCTGGAGTGGGCGATGTCACACCGTATCTTCAACCGCCGCTGGGCCGCCGTCATCCTGGAAGGCCTTACTCGTCACGGCGTGCAGCATATCTCTATTGCTCCCGGTACCCGATCCGCGCCGCTGACGCTGGAGGCCGCCGCAGGTCACCTTATCTGCCATACTCACTTTGACGAGCGCGGCCTCGGTTATCTGGCGCTGGGCCTGGCCAAAGCGACGTGCCGTCCGGTCGCGATCGTCGTGACGTCCGGCACGGCCGTTGCCAATCTTGCGCCTGCCGTTATAGAAGCCAGCCTTACCGGCGAGCGGCTAATCGTGCTGAGCGCCGATCGCCCGCCAGAGCTTATCGACTGCGGGGCCAATCAGGCCATCACCCAACCTGGTATATTCGCCAGCCACGCAGGCGGTGCGCTCAATCTTCCACGTCCTTCTGCGGATATTCCGGCTCGCTGGCTGGTTGCCGCCATTGATGCGCTGTTACAGCAGCATCCTACGGGTGCCGTGCATATCAACGTCCCTTTTGCCGAACCTTTATATGGTGAAGCGTCGTCAACGTTTCAGGCCTGGCATGATGCGCTGGGCGGATGGTGGCGTGAGAAAACGCCCTGGCTGAGCATACATGCAGAACGCGCCACGCCAGTATCAGGCAGTTGGCCGGGCTGGCGGCAAAAGCGTGGGGTAATTGTCGCGGGTAAAATCACGGCGCAGCAGGGCGTCGCGCTTGCTGAATGGGCAGACACATTGGGCTGGCCGCTGCTGGCGGATATCCAGTCCCATACCGGCGCGCCGTTTCCCTGCAGTGAACTTTGGCTGCAGGAGCCGCAGGCACGGCAGGCGCTCGAACGCGCAGACATCATTATCCAGTTTGGCGCGCGACTGACCGGCAAAAGGCTGACGAGCTGGCTGGCGACAGCGGAGCCGGCAGCCTACTGGCTTATCGATCCGCTGCCCGGCCATCTGGATCCCGCGCACCATCGCAGCCAGCGCATCGTGGCCGACATTGGCGAGTGGCTGGCCGCGCATAAGGCCGTTTCTCAACCCGCATGGTTACCCTCTTTGCAGGCGCTCGCGCTGGAAACCCACGCCGCAATGGCAGAAAAACTGCGGGAGTTTGGCGAAGCGCAGCTGGCGCAGCGGCTGGCGGAGCTGTTGCCAGAGCAGGGCGTGCTGTTTCTGGGCAACAGCCTGACCATCAGGTTAGCTAACGCCTTTGCCCGCCTGCCTGCAGGTTACCCGGTGTATGCCAGCCGGGGCGCCAGCGGCATCGACGGGCTAATCGCTACGGCGACCGGCATCCAGCGCGGCAGCGCCAGACCGTTGCTGGCGATTGTGGGCGACCTCTCGGCGCTGTATGACGTCAACAGCCTTGCGCTGACCGCCGGGCCGCTGGTGCTGATCGTGGTGAATAACGGCGGTGGGCAGATTTTTTCCCTGCTGCCAACGCCAGAAAAAGAGCGTGAGCGCTTCTTCACTCTGCCGCAGCAGGCCAGTTTCGCTAGCGCCGCCGCGATGTTCGGTCTGACTTACCATCAGCCAGCGGACTGGTCATCGCTGCGGGTCGCTGTCGAAGCGGGCTGGCGCAGCACAGCCGCTACGCTGATTGAGTTGAAGGTTGAGGCGGGCGTGCAGTGGCTGGCGGGAGGATGGGAAAAATGAGGCTACACGCGCGCTGGCAGGGCAGGCATCAGAGCGCTAAGCCGGTGCTGGTCTGGCTGCACGGCTTTCTCGGCAGCGGCCGGGAGTGGCAGCCGGTACAGGATTTTTTCAGCGACTGGCCGCAGCTGAGCATTGATTTGCCCGGTCACGGCGGGTCGCGTGCGCAGCGGGTCAGCAGCTTTGAGCAGCTTTCGGCGCGGCTGAACCTCACTTTGCATCACCATCGCGTTCAACGCTACTGGCTAATCGGTTATTCGCTGGGCGGTCGTGTGGCGCTTTATCATGCCTGTCGCGGTACAGGCCCTGAGCTGGCGGGCGTGGTGGTTGAAGGCGCGCATTTTGGCCTGGCATCGGCCGGCGAGCGGTCGCAGCGGCTGGCTGACGATCGACAATGGGCCAGCCTGTTCCGTCGTCAGCCGCTGCGGGAAACGCTGGATTTATGGTATCGCCAGCCGATATTCGCCGATCTGAATGAAGCACAGCGTAAACAGCTGATTGCCCTGCGCGCCGATAACGATCCTCAGGCGCTGGCCGCCATGCTGCTGAATACCTCACTCGCCCGTCAGCCCTGTCTACTGCCGGAAATCCAGCGCCTGTCCGGTTTCCACTATTTGTGCGGCGAGCACGATCTTAAATTCCAGCAGCTGGTCGCCCGGGCCGCGCTGCCGTTCACCACGCTGGCTGCGGCGGGCCACAATGCGCATCGGGCCTGCCCACAAGCTTTTGCTGCCGCTCTGGCGCAAAAACTCAACCCCGGAAAGGAGAGATGATGATTTACCCTGATGAAGCGATGCTCTATGCACCGGCAGAGTGGCAGCCGAGTGGCGACTATAACGATATCCTTTACCACAAAACGGCGGACGGCATCGCCAGGATCGCTATCAACCGGCCTGAAGTCCGTAACGCTTTCCGACCGCAAACCGTTAAGGAAATGCTTCACGCGCTGAGCGATGCGCGACACGATGAGCAGATCGGGGTGATTATCCTTACCGGATCGGGCGACGAGGCTTTCTGCGCGGGTGGCGACCAGAAAATTCGTGGTGATTACGGTGGCTATCGTGACGAAGCGGGTGTGCACCACCTTAACGTGCTGGATTTTCAGCGTCAGATCCGTACCTGTCCCAAGCCGGTAGTCGCGATGGTGGCAGGCTACGCGGTTGGAGGCGGGCACGTGCTGCATATGCTGTGCGACTTAACGATAGCGGCAGATAATGCACAGTTTGGCCAGACCGGCCCGAAAGTAGGCTCTTTCGACGGCGGCTGGGGAGCCGCTTATATGGCACGCATTGTCGGCCAGAAAAAGGCACGTGAGATTTGGTTCCTTTGCCGGATGTACAGCGCGCAGCAGGCGCTGGCGATGGGGCTGGTCAATACGGTCGTGCCGCTGGCCGGGCTGGAAAAAGAAACGGTGCGCTGGTGTCGGGAGATGCTGCAGAACAGCCCGATGGCGCTGCGCTGCCTGAAGGCTGCACTGAACGCCGACTGCGATGGCCAGGCGGGATTGCAGGAGCTGGCGGGCAACGCCACGATGCTGTTCTACATGACCGAAGAAGGACAGGAAGGACGCAATGCCTTTAACCAGAAGCGGCAGCCTGACTTCAGCCGCTTTAAGCGAAATCCCTGATGCGTCAGGTGACTGTTTTTAATTACAACATACCAATGGCTGCAGGAGTGGTACTCCGCGATCGGCAGGTAAAATCGCGACAGGGCCTGCTCGTCAGGCTGGAAGAGGCGGGGCGTGAAGGCTGGGGTGAGATAGCGCCGCTGCCCGGCTTTAGTGCGGAAACCATGCCGCAGGCACAGGCGGAAGCGCTACGCTGGTTACAACGCTGGCGTACGGGGGAGGAAACGGGGCGCGCTTTGCTGGCGTCATCGCTGTCACCCCGGTTATCGGGATCGCTTTCGTCGTCGTCGCCGTTACAGCATCATACTCCAGATCTGTCGCCTTCCGTGGCATTTGGCCTGAGCTGCGCACTGGCGGAACTGGCTGGCGTATTGCCTTCGACGGGCAACTATTCTGGCGCAATGCTTTGTACGGGCGATCCCGACGAGCTTATAGCTCAGTTAAGCCAGCTGTCGCAGCCGGTAGCCAAACTGAAAGTAGGTCTTTATGAAGCGGCGCGTGACGGCATAACCGCCTCGCTGTTGCTGGAAGCCGTACCGACGCTGATGCTGCGACTGGATGCGAACCAGCAGTGGAGCCTGGAGAAAGCCCGACAGTTTGCACGCTTTGTGCCGGCGTCTCTGCGTGCGAGGATCGCTTTTATTGAAGAGCCGTGCCGGACGCAGCAGGATTCTCGTCTTTTTGCGCAGGAAACGGGTATTGCGCTGGCCTGGGACGAAAGCAGTCGGATACCGGGCTACATTCCGGCTGCGGAACCTCATCTCAGCACCATTGTGATCAAGCCGATGCTTGTCGGCAGCCTGGTGGCGGTTTGCGAGACAATAACCCGTGCCGGGGAGGCCGGTCTGCAGGCGGTGATTAGCTCGTCGGTTGAGTCGAGCCTTGGGCTGACGCAGCTGGCGCGGATAGCTCACTGGCTGACGCCGGGCGTGGCGCCAGGTCTGGATACGCTTTCACTGATGCAACAGCAGCTGGTGCGCCCCTGGCCAGGGTCACCTTTGCCGCTGCTTACCTGCGAAAGTCTGGCGGTAACATGGTGATTATTGACTGTTGGCCCTGGCGATACTGGGCGCAACTTGCGCCGACCCGGCTCGCGCTGACGGTTGACCGGCGCGTTTACAGCTGGGCGCAGCTGGCAGAACAAATCGAGGCGCTGGCGGCCGGCTTCCACGCTCAGGGCGTGGGGGATGGGAGCGGCGTAGTGCTGCAGGCGGTCAACAGCGAACGGGCCGTGCTCGCCTGGCTGGCACTGCTGCGCTGCGGTGCACGCCTGGTGCCGGTCAATCCACGGCTGCCTGCCTGGCAGGTTGCAGCGCTACTGCCTTCGTTGAATGTGGACTATGCGCTGACGCTGAATGGCGAAGCACCAGCAAAGCTTCCCGCGTTAAAGATGATTGATAAAACCGGCCCAATCCCGGCTCGCTGGCAGCAGGCTAGTATTGCCACGCTGACCCTGACGTCTGGTTCTACGGGCGTACCGAAAGCTGCGGCGCACACCTTTAACGCACATTTTGCCAGCGCGCATGGCGTGACGACAAGGCTGGGCTTTGGGGCGGACGATAGCTGGCTGCTGTCGCTGCCTTTGTTTCACGTTTCCGGCCAGGGGATCCTCTGGCGCTGGCTTTACTGCGGCGCCAGGCTTGTGCTGAGCGAAAAAGAAAGCGGCCCGGAAACCACGTTTGCCTCGCTGGTGCCTACCCAGCTCTGGCGTTTGTTACAGCAGCCGACGCTGCGGTTGCGCACCGTTCTGCTGGGTGGTGCGGCTATTCCGCCCGCGTTGACCGCGCAGGCTGAGGCGCGCGGCATTGCCTGCTGGTGCGGTTACGGCATGACGGAAACCGCTTCGACCGTAGCGGCGAAAAGAGCGGATGGCAAACCGGGCGTGGGCGAGCCGCTGGCCGGTCACCGGATCGGGCTAAATAAAGGAGAGATAGCGATCCAGTCCCCGGCTTTAGCCTGTGGCTACTGGCAGAACGGGACGCTACGGCCGCTTGCCGATGAGGCAGGCTGGTTCCACACGCGTGATGGAGGTTTTCAGCAGGGCAACAATCTGGTGATTAGCGGGCGTCTGGATAACCTGTTTTTCTCGGCGGGCGAGGGTATTCAGCCGGAGCAGCTGGAAGCGGTGCTGGCGCAGCACAACACGGTAGAGCAGGTTTTTATCGTGCCGCAGCCTGACGAGGAGTATGGCCACCGGCCGGTTGCACTGGTGGCGCTTAAAGGGACGGCTTCTTTCGCGCCGCTTCAGGCCTGGGCGGCAAAAAAACTGGCCGGGTTTCAGCGCCCGGTACGCTGGTTCAGGCTGCCGGAGCTGAACGGCGGCGGCATTAAACCTTCCCGCCGGCAGCTGGCGGAGTGGGTTGTACAGCAGGGAAAACAGACATCAGGCTGCTGAAAAATGCCAATGCCAATGCCAATGCCAATGCCAATGCCAGCGCCAGTGCCAACCTCAACGTCTGGCGGAGAGCTGCCTTTATATAGTAACGCGAGCGACAAAGGCTAAGCGAACACGCGATCGTGCGGCAGACGGCCTGTCCTTGTTTCGGTCTGCCTCTGCGGCTGTTTACCCGCGCGATCGCCTGTCCCGGTAAGGGAAGCCATATCATCCGTCTTCCATTGCGGAAAATTCTTGCGTTGGCCGATACCGACGCTGGGAAATTTCCGGCACCGGCTATCCACTGACGATAACCGGGCCGGAAATATTCGGTCTTTAGCCCTGTTGAGCTTCTTTTAATGCCTGTTCCACGCCTGCACCATAGGCCGGATGCACCTGGTAAAACAGGGCGATCTGGCGCTGCTGGATAAATGCCGGGATCTGACGCAGTTCTCCGGCGATACGCTGGAACATACGCTGATGCTCTTCCTCACTCAGCAGGGTAAACAGCGCACGCGGCTGGGTAAAGTAGTCCTCATCTTCACGATGATTCCAGTGGTCGGCTGCGCCTTCCAGCGAGAGTGGCGGTTCGCTGAAATCGGGCTGCTCCTGAAACACGCTAAAGCTGTTAGGTTCGTAGGTCGCCCCGTTGCCGCTGTTGCCGTCCACACGCATTGCGCCATCACGGTGATAGTTGTGGAAAGGGCACTTGGGCGCGTTAACCGGGATCTGATGATGGTTAACCCCCAGGCGATAGCGGTGTGCATCGCCATAAGAGAACAGGCGGCCCTGTAGCATCCGATCCGGCGAAAAGCCGATGCCGGGCACCACGTTGGCCGGACTCATGGCGACCTGTTCCACTTCGGCAAAGTAGTTGTCCGGATTGCGGTTCAGTTCAAACTCGCCCACTTCAATCAGAGGATAGTCGGCGTGCGGCCAGACTTTTGTCAGATCGAACGGGTTATAAGGCGTGGAGGAGGCTTCGGCTTCCGGCATCACCTGCACGAAAAATTTCCAGCGTGGAAAATTGCCCTGTTCAATGGAGTCAAACAAATCGCGCTGCGAGCTTTCACGATCGCGGCCAATCAGCTGTGCGGCCTCATCATCCATCAGATTTTGAATGCCCTGTTCACTCCGCATATGGAATTTAACCCAGAAGCGCTCCTGCCGATCGTTGATGAAGCTATAGGTATGGCTGCCAAAACCGTGAATATGACGATAGGAAGCGGGCAGGCCGCGGTCGCTGAAATCAATAGTCAGCTGGTGCAGTGACTCCGGCAGCTGCGAGAAAAAGTCCCATTTGTAGGTCGGATTACGCAGGTTTGTTCGCGGATCGCGTTTCACCACGTGGTTCAGGTCAGGGAACTTCAGCGGATCGCGCAGGTAGAAAACCGGGGTATTGTTGCCGACCAGATCCCAGTTACCTTCTTCAGTATAAAATTTTAGTGAAAAGCCACGAATATCCCGCTCGGCATCTGCGCCGCCACGCTCGCCGGCAACGGTCGAGAAACGCATAAAAAGGTCAGTTTTTTTCCCCACCGCTGAAAAAATCTTTGCCCGACTGAACCGGGTAATATCCTGCGTCACGGTAAACGTGCCGTATGCCCCGGAGCCTTTGGCGTGCATGCGACGCTCCGGGATGACTTCGCGATCGAAGTGGGCCAGCTTCTCCAGGAACCAGACGTCCTGCAACAGCATCGGACCGCGGCGGCCAGCCGTCATTACGTTGTTATTATGGGCAACCGGCGCGCCTGCAGCGGTCGTCAGTCCTTTTTTAGTCATTTTCACGCATCCTCATTAACTGGGTGTTTACCTTTCAAAAAGGCCTTTTTAATCGTCGTTGGCTATTGTCGGGAATATAGTGCCGCTCGGGTCGATCGGCAGCAATCTGGCAGTGGCTATTGCTGCTATTCGCCGTATTGATGGTGAAATGACGTTGTAATTTCCTTCGAGGCTTCATACAGTTAAACAGGTCTGAACAATTCGGAGAAAAACATGATCAGAGTGGAAATGCTGTCCACCGGCGATGAAGTGCTGCACGGGCAAATCGTGGATACCAATGCGGCCTGGCTGGCTGAGTTATTGTTTCAACAGGGATTGCCCATGACGAGCCGCCAGACCGTTGGCGACAGTATGGAAGAACTGGTCAGCGTGCTCATCGAACGCAGCAAGGTCGCGGACGTGCTGATCGTCAACGGCGGCCTGGGGCCGACCAGCGATGATTTGAGCGCGGTCGCGGCGGCAAAAGCGGCAGGCGTCGGGCTGGTCATGCAGGAAGAATGGCTGGCAAAGATGGAGGCATTCTTTGCCGGACGGGGCCGGAAAATGGCCGACAGCAACCGCAAGCAGGCGGAAATCCCG
>NZ_DALZCD010000160.1:0-9785 GCF_031978025.1 Erwinia sp. | reverse complement strand
CGGAGCTGCGGCTGTACTGCGGCGTAAAGACCGGCAGACGCTCCTCGGGCGGCTGGCTGAACAACGGCTCGCCTTCGTCGTTGACCAGATTGGTTAACGGGGCGGCAGCGGCCAGTGGCTCCAAAGCGGGATTGCCCGGCGTGCGGCTGAATCGCCAGCCTGGCGTATAGGCATCCTCATCCCAGAGATAGCGGCGCGGGCTGGAAATGCCGGTTGCGCCTTCCGTGCCTAAACGTTGCAGCGCCAGGTTGCTCGCCTCGCGGCCCACGCGGGTAATCGAAGGCCAGATAAAAGCGTCATCACGTCCGCTTTCCATGGAAAAATTCTGCTTGCCGAAGCTGGCCTGCGCAAACTCCACGCGACTCTCGAACAGTTCGTTATAGACGCGGTGAGGCGTGCCCAAATCCCTCAGATGCAGCTCATAGGTGTGTTTGAGACCGTGGTGATCGTCGACGTGATCTTCCACCATAATGCCGCAGGTATGCGAGTTGCCAACGTCCAGGATCAAATCGACCGGAATGGCCGGTTCCTGTAGCGTGGCGGCGCTAATCTTCAGCTCCGGCAGCGCCAGCTGGTGGCCAAGCATATGCAAAATATTCAGGTAATGTGCCTGATACTCGAATTCGCGCAGTGCGGTGCGGATATTCACCTGTGGGCGCTGCTCAACGGCGGCGGCCTGCTGGCTGAACACTTCGCGCAGCCAGCCATCAATCCAGGTATGGTCAAGAAACTCACCCAGCTCGTTGCTGCGGTAAGCCAGCGCAAAGTTGACGCCGTTTTTGACGTCGCTCTCGACTAACGCCAGCGATTCATCTTCACCTTCTGGCCAGGTTCGGGTTTCAAAAGCCAGACAGATACGGTGCGTCTTGCCGTTTTGATCGGGTTTATCCAGCGCAACAATCTGTACACGCGCCCAGTTATCTGGCCCGCCGATAAAAGTGCGGGGCGGGTTAAAGCGGAAAAAGGGCAGCGGCAGCCATACGCCATCCAGCAACGCCAGCGACTGAGCCAGCGGGAAACTGAACTCGGGCTTTACCACTTCCGGCATACCGCCCACGGTAATAGGCAGCAAATATTTGCCGGTCTGCGCGTTAAAATTCAGGCGTAGCAGCGGGCCGTTGGCCGTCTGGCGGACAAATTTGCCCGGCAAATCGTTTTCCGGATCCGGCGTCAGGGCAAAATCCAGAAACTGGATACCGCTGTTCTGGATAAGCGTCATGTTCGGTTTAAAATCTGCGGTCGCCAGTATCATTATTTGCTCTCACGCTTCATCGTCATCGGTAATACGGTATCGGCATCATATTGGCCGCTACAGGCGGCGGCAGTGCCTTCTGCGCCCTGCACGCAGGTCAGTTCAGGCATGTGGTAGCGCGAACCGTCGCTGCATTTAGCCCGGGTGCGGCTGTTAATCACCAGGTTGCCGGATTTCATCAGGCCTGCGTAGACATCCGCACGACAAACTGTGCCGTCGCCTTGGGTCATCTGCGCCAGGCCTTTGCCGTTGCGGAACTGGTAGCGCAGCACGGGCGGTTTGCCGGTCAGCGGGGTTTTGATAGTAATAATTCCGCGCCAGTTGCCATTAAGAAAACGAGTCGATCCCAGTTTTACCGCGTCGGCGGGCAGCACTAAGTCGTCTTTACCGGCCGGGACAGCAGGGGGCTGCTCAACAGGAGCAGGCGTGGCCACAGCTGCGGGTTGCGCCGGCTTTTCCGCGACGGGTGCGACACTGGCAGCGGCTACAGGCAGGGCAACGGTCGCTGCCGTTTCAGCCGGTTGTTTCACTGGTGCGGCAGCAGCCGGTTGTTCTGCGGTAAGCTGTTTAGCCGGGACCGCAGCGGGTTGTTCTGGTACAGATGTGGTTTTTGCCTCGTTCTCGTGGGTGGCTTGTGACGCTGTCACTTCCTGGTGCCCGGCGGAAAAGTTTTTCATCTGTACACCAAAAACCACCAGCAGCGCAGCGGCGGGTACTATCCAGCCATAGCGCAGCAGGTTTTGCTTAGCCGCGCTTGCAGGTTTAGCCGACGCTGCAGCAGCCGGGGTTGGCTCAGGCTCAGGTTCAGCTTCCGGCTCGGCAGTTGTCTGATAAGCAGCAATGGCAGGGGGAACAACGGGCGCTACCGCAGGCGTAACAACAGGGGCGACGGCGGGGCTGACGACGGGTGCTGCGCTTACCGTCGGCGTTGTGCTTACCACCGGCGCAGCAGCAGTCATTTTCGACAGCGTCAGCGGGGCTTCTTCTTCAACGGCGCGCAGGCAGTCCAGCGGATCCAGCTGGCCTTTTTTCTCCAGGCTGACAAACCCCCAGAAAGTCAGGACAGGTTTGCCCCCCACCAGATAGACAAAGTTCTGATCGGGAAACTGAATGGCCTTAGCCAACAGCGCACCAAAGAGTTTCTGGCTGTTTTTATCGGACTGCTGCGCGCGCTGGCACAGGTCAGCCACCGTTTGCTGGCAGGCAACCAGCTGATTCAGCGCATGCGCGCGTGCGCTATCGCTGGCCGCGGCCCAGGAGGTGACTCTACCGGAAACAGGCGAATACCAGTCCAGGCGGTCACCGGCATCGTTGGGTTGAGGAATAGCCAGGCAGTCAGCAACCTGCTGCTGCTTCCGCAGACGCAGCGTCTCGCGCAGCTGCAGGGCTGATAAGTAAACGGGCTGACCGTTCTCACCAAGAGGGAGAACCGCGTCCAGGCTTCCGCTGCGTAAAAATAGTTTAGCCACGCACAGACCTTTTTTAGTCAGGATTCAATAAGTTTTAATCCAAATTTCTATTTACTGTAGTCGAGTGGACTTAAATCAAATACAGAAATAAGAGGGTAAAGCGCGTTTTACTCTACTCATGAAGCGAAAAAAAATCAGGAACAGTTTCATTTTAAAGGAAAAACGCCTGGAAAGGCAGCACCTCTCACACTAACAGGTGTCGCCGGGGATAATTTTTTTATCTGAAATGCCGATAATACTTTTGTGACGAATACCATAAATATGACAAAAGGTTACAACATGACAGGCACTGATAAATCGGGGATATTCTCCTGGCTGAAGTCCTTCGCCAGCCAGCCACGGGCAACACTCAGTTCGCTGAACAATGCTATCGCGATGATCGAATTTACGCCCGAGGGGCGCATCCTGACGGCGAACGCACTGTTTTTGCAGGCTGTCGGCTACACGCTGAACGAAATCGTGGGTCAGCATCATCGTATTTTCTGTACAAATGAGCTGATCCAGTCGCCGGAATATGGCCAGTTCTGGCAACGCCTTGCGCGCGGGGAAAGCTTCAGCGATAAGTTTTTGCGGCTGGGGAAAAACAACCGCACTATCTGGCTTGAGGCTAATTACGTGCCGGTACGGGATCGCCGCGGGCGAGTGGTTAAAATCGTCAAGCTTGCCTCTGATATTACTCGTCGTATCCAGGATGCTCAGGAGCAGCGGGCGATGACCACCGCTATCAGCCGCTCGATGGCGGTAATTGCCTTTAACCTTAAAGGTGAAATACTGCGTGCTAACCAGAACTTTTTAAAAACCACCGGTTACGGCCTTGAGCAAATCGTCGGGCGTCATCACCGTATGTTTTGCTCGCCGGAAGTGTATAACAGCCGTGAGTACAGTGAGTTCTGGCAAAAGTTGCAAAGGGGCGACTTTGTCTCCGGGGAGTTTCCTCGCGTCAACAGCAAAGGTGAAACGATTTGGTTGCGTGCGACCTATAACCCCATCTTCGACAGCAATAACAAACTTTATGAAGTGGTAAAATTTGCTACCGACGTGACGGCACAGGTAGAGAAGAACCAGCAGGAGCGCGAAGCGGTCGATCATGCTTATAAAGCGGCACAGGAAACCAGACAGAACACCCGGCTCGGCGTCAGCGTGATTGAAAACAGCGTGGCGCGCATGAACGAAGTCGCCAGCGAAATGCATAAAGTTTCCGGGGACATTAACGGGCTCAGCTCCCAGTCAGGGAAAATTGGCGAAATCGTGGAAACGATCCGCTCTATTGCTAACCAGACCAACCTGCTGGCGCTAAATGCTGCCGTTGAGGCGGCAAGAGCGGGCACCCATGGCAGGAGTTTTGCGGTAGTGGCTAACGAGGTGCGTAGCCTGGCGGCCAATATCAATACGGCCAGTCAGGAGATCGCGGGCATGATTGACCGCAATCAGCAGCTGGCCCAGCTGGCGCAAAAAAATATCACCGCTAATCTGGCGCGGGCCGACAGTGGGGTGGCGCTGGTGAAAGAAGCAGGCGACGTCATTGTGAATATTCAGAATAATTCAGAGCAGGTGGTGGAAGCCATCGGTAACGTGACGCAGCATTTAGCCCGATAGCGACATGACCGACCATCCCGTTGCGGCAATAACACGCATAGTACGGCACGGATGGTCGAATTTTTACATCCTGATACACTCCCTGTGGCTAATGACTCGTTTCGCTCCCTGACCATCCGGCTGGTTTTGCTAAACTCAGTCCGTTAACGAACCAGAGGAAGAGAGTATGAAAATCAAAAGCTATGCAGCAATGGAAGCCGGTAAGGCACTGGAGCTGTATGAGTATGATGCGCCGGAGTTGAGCGCCGAGGAAGTGGAAGTCGAAGTGGAATATTGCGGCGTCTGCCATTCCGATCTCTCAATGATCGATAACGAATGGGGCATTTCGCGCTACCCGACTATTGCCGGCCATGAAGTGATTGGGCGCGTTTCTGCCATGGGCGAAGCGGCAAAATCCAAAGGTCTTTCCGTAGGCCAGCGCGTAGGCATCGGCTGGACGGCAAAGAGCTGCCAGCACTGTGACGCCTGTATTAACGGCGAGCAGGTGAACTGCGAACAGGGTTCCGTTCCTACTATTTTGAACAACGGCGGTTTTGCCGAGAAGCTGCGCGCCGACTGGCAATGGGTTATTCCTCTGCCGGAAAACCTGGATGCGTCAACCGCAGGCCCGCTGCTTTGTGGCGGCATTACCGTCTTTAAACCGCTGCTGATGAGCAATATTACGGCCACCAGCCGCGTAGGCGTGATCGGTATCGGCGGCCTGGGGCATATCGCGATTAAGATCCTGCGTGCCATGGGTGCGGAAGTGGTGGCATTCAGCTCCACGCCGGATAAAAAACAGTCCATCCTGGAAATGGGTGCGGACGAAGTCATCAACAGTCGCGATCCGGAAGCGCTGAAAAGCCAGGCTGGTCGTTTTGATCTGATTGTCAGCACCGTGGCGGTCGATCTGGACTGGAAACCTTATTTCGACGCGCTGGCGCCTCAGGGCAAGTTCCATACCGTAGGGGCAGTGCTCAAACCGTTTGAAGTGTCGGCTTTCCAGCTGATCATGGGCGATAAAGCGCTGACCGGCTCTTCAACCGGCTCGCCGGGCCAGCTGCGTTCGCTGCTGAAACTGGCTTCCCGCCGCGATATCGCGCCGCGTGTGGAGTATTTCCCTATGTCTAAAATCAACGAGGCATTGGATCACGTTCGCGCAGGTAAGGCGAACTATCGCGTGGTGCTGAAAGCGGATTTCTAGTGCAGGTTGCTGACGACTGATTTTTTAAACGGCGACTTTTATGGTCGCCGTTTTTTGTCAATTCCAGCCGGGGAGGCCGTGACGTGTTATCAGCCTTGTCCCGCGTCAGCCTCGGTAAAAGCAGGTTTCTTCAGGCCCGTCGTATAGGCTACTTTTTTCACTTTTTCTGGCGTAGTGGTCACTTTCACTGCCGGAATGGTGACCCGACCAAAGCCGAGCAGGGTAGGCACGTAGCCGCCGACCTGGTGCTCGCCTGCGGGCAGGTGAAGCTGCAGGCTTTGCCCACGGATCAGCGCGCCGGCATCTTTACCGTCCACGGTTACATAAATGGCGGAGCCATCATCGGTGCGGCTGGTTACGTGGGAAACGTCAACCTGGGTCGGCCCCGTCGAGAAATCGTCGGCCGAGATCTGTGCCGGGCCTTTAAAGAAATCCTTAGCCGACGCGGTGACGGATGCTGTGGCCGGTTCATCTTTCTTATGACTGGAGCAGCCGGTCAGGGTTATTGCGGCCATCGCTATGGCCAGGGTGAAACGACAGATCATTATACCTCACTATCCTCTACGGCTTTTAAGGCGCTATTTTAGCGTTTGGGCGCATCCGAAAACAGTCAGGTCTCTTCTTAAAATGTGTCTTATCGCATTTTTTAGCCGTTGCAGACAGTATGCTGACAAGGGTTTACCCGCTGCCTGCCAGCTTTAGTTACATCATACTAATTTTAACTCATAATAATCCACGCATTAGCCAAGAGATAATACTTAGCCGGGCAGGTAAAAAACCCTGGGAAGACCAAGGGTAAACTTTACCGCCTATTTGCATTTTCCAGGGAAGTAAAACGCAGGGAGGGCACATTTGTAGCGTTGCTGCCTGGTTTCTCGCTGCACTATGCCGGAAAATTATCTGTCCCTGATATCATCCAGAAGCCAGCCCACAAGCTGGCCCTCAACTTAGCCAATCACTTTATTTCTTCCTGCCAGTGGCGCGATCGCCACTTGTAACAGGCTTAACGCAATTAAAAACAGCAATGGGGCTGTCCAGTTATCAAAACGTTGATGTAACAGCCCAAAAAATAACGGGCCGAGCGCGGCCAGACCGTAACCCACGCATTGCGCCATGCCCGATAGCCGCGAGGCCTGATAATGATTGCCTGCTCGCAGCCCAAATAAAGAAAGGCTTATCACTAAAGAGGCGCCCGCACCCAGCCCGGCAAGAGTCAGCCAGAGTATGGCCAGAGGCGGCCACAAATAAAGGCCACATAACCCGATAAAAATCGCCAGCGAAGCGAGCAGGGCGATGGCGCGCTGATCGCGCAGCCGCACCATTGCCCGCATACAGGCAAGGTTGGCGGAAATCGCCACAATCTGATAGAGAAACAGCAGCCAGCCCGCGGCAAGCTGGCTAAAACCCTGCGCTTCTGCCCAGGGGGTAAACCAGGCGATCAGGGTGTAAAAGGCCAGCGACTGTAACCCCATAAACAGCGATACCTGCCAGCCTAATGCAGCACGCCACGGCGATCGCAGCGCAGAATCCTTACGCGTCGCACCAGACTTTAATGGATGAGCGTTTTTTAGCAGAGGTAGCCAGGCCGCCAGCGCGATCGCAGCCGGGATCAGCCAGACTCCCAGCGAAAAAAACCAGCCAGCATTCCTCAATCCTGCCAGAGGCACAGCAATGCCGGAAGCCACACTGGCCGTGATTGACATAACGCAGGCATAAAGCGCGATATAGCGAGCCGCATGTTGGCTGAAATCACGTTTAATCAGCGGCGGTAGCAGCACGTTAGCGGCCGCAATCCCTCCGCTCAGGAGAGCCGTTCCCAGCCACAGCGCAAGGCTACTGCCGGAAATACGTATAGCGGAACCGACCAGAATCAGCCAGATCGCCACCCAAAGCGTTTTCTCCAGCCCAAAGCGATTCCCTGACCATGCAGCAGGGGGCGCAAGTAACGCGAACATCATCAGCGGAATAAAATTAAGCAGGCCGGCATCCGTCGCCGTCAGGCCAAAGGTAAGGCGGATATCTTCCAGTACCGGGCCGGTCGCCGTCAAAGGCGCGCGCAGGCAGGCGGCAGTAAGCAATAAAACGGTCAGGAAGAAGTGTGGACGGGCAAAAAATGAAGACATTATCGGCATCGCAAAAAGAGCAGGCCTGGCCTGCTGATTAGGCGTTGATTGACGTTAACGCTTACGCAACAAAAGGGCTTGTTGTCTGGACAGGATGTTAACGGCTAAGGCGCACCGCTGTAAACCACCCTGAAGCCCGGTCGAGTAAGAAGGTTAATCATTACACATGATTTACAAAATCCTGAAAAGGTCATTAATAGTCTTTTACATGAGAAATAAAAAAAATTATAGTTCTCATTCGCATTTGTAGATGGCCGTATCTTTCGGGAAAAGCCGGGGCAGAGAGGCCAGCAGAAGCGTTCCACACAACAAAAAAAGCACCGTGGCTGAACGGCACAGACCGTTTATCAATAATGACAGGATCGAGGTAGTCATGTTTTTTGCTCAACACATTAACAGGGAAATACGGCCGCAGGGCGGTGTAGTCACTTCTTATTCCATCGTCGCCGCGCTGGTCGCGGTAGCGTTACAGATTCCTCAGGCCACGGCAGCGGAAACGGCGGAGCAAACTTTGACGGTGAATGCCGCTTCCGATGATGCCACCGATACTTCAACGTCCGATTACAGTGTACCCATCACTTCTGTCGGCACGAAAATGCCGCTGATTGCGCGCGACATTCCGCAATCGGTAAGTATTATCAGCAAGCAACGCATCCAGGATCAGCAGCTGCAATCGTTGGGCGAAGTGTTAAACAATACGACGGGCGTGATGCAGTCAGTGGCGGATATGGATCGCCGCACCTATTACTCACGCGGTTTCCTGATCGACAACTATATGATTGACGGGATCCCAACCGTATTTGAAGAGCGCTGGAATCTGGGCGACGCCCAGTCAGATACGGCCCTGTACGACCGTATTGAAGTGGTACGCGGTGCAACGGGCCTGATGACTGGCGCGGGCAATCCTTCCGCTGCGGTCAATATGGTACGCAAACATGCAGACAGCAAAACCGCCACGGGTGAGCTTTCCGCTACTTACGGCAGCTGGAACAAACAGCGTTATGTAGCCGATTTGTCATCACCGTTGAGCGAATCCGGCAACGTACGCGGCCGTGTCGTTGCCGGTTATCAGGACAACAACAGCTTTGTTGAACGGTACAGTGCAGAAAAGAAATTTATCTACGGCGTGGTGGATGCCGATCTGACCGAGCACACCACGCTTTCCGTCGGCTATGAATATCAGCAAACCAACGCGGACAGCCCGACCTGGAGCGGCGTTCCCCGCTGGCACAGCGATGGATCCGCCACTGACTATCGTCGCGGTTATAATACGTCGCCAGACTGGGCCTATAACGATAAAGAAAGCAAAAAGGTTTTTGTTAACTTAAAGCAGCGCTTTGATAATGGCTGGCTGGTTACGCTGAACGGGACCCATAACGAAAGCTTCCTGGACAGTCGTCAGCTCTATATCGACGGTTTTTTTGATAAGAATACCGGCGCGGGCGTCTCTTCTTACGCGGATTATCCGGTGGTAGGCGGTACCGGTTATAATACCGGCAAGCGTAAAGTCGATTCGGTTGACACCTTCGCCAGCGGCCCTTACGAGCTGTTTGGCCGCCAGCACGAACTGATGGCGGGCGTCAGCTACAGTAGGCAAAAGAACACCTATTACAGCGCTTTTGACAATATTTCTTCCGACATGCTGGGCGACTTCAATCGCTATAACGGTCAGTACGCAGAAACCGAATGGGGCGAGCGCACGCTGGCTCAGGAAGATGTCACTCGTCAGAAATCTGCCTACATGGCTACCCGCATTACCCTGGCCGATCCACTGCATCTGATTCTTGGCGCGCGCTATACGCGCTGGAGCACTAACACGTTGACGCAGGATATGGCGAAAAACAACATCACGCCGTACGGCGGTCTGGTGTATGACATCAACGAAAACTGGTCGGCCTACGGCAGCTACACCTCAGTGTTCAAGCCACAGACCTATCGTGATATCAACGGCAGCTACCTGTCACCGGTTGTGGGTAAAAACTATGAGGCAGGCCTGAAGTCCGACTGGCTGAACAGCCGCCTGACCACATCGCTGTCGGTGTTTCGCATTGAACAGGATAACGTGGCCCAGAGCACCGGGCAGATTATTGCCGGGTCGACCGAGACGGCCTACGTAGGAAAATCAGGCACGGTAAGCCGTGGTGTGGAATTTGAAGTGAACG
>NZ_DALZCD010000159.1:0-9801 GCF_031978025.1 Erwinia sp. | reverse complement strand
CCGATATAGAGTGCGTACAGACCCATTGGGTTGTCCGGGCCGGCCGGGAAGATCGGCGGCAGCGGCGAACCGGCCGCCGCGGCATCTTCATGCATCTTTTTCGTCGGCGTCCAGGTTGGGCCATCCTTCTTGCTTTGTACCGTAGTCGTCCAGTTTACCGGCGTATCTTTACCCAGCTCACCCACGCCAACCGGCAGCACAACCACCGTTTTCCCACCTTTCGGATAATAATAAAGCCGCATTTCGGCGCTGTTGATCACAATACCTTCGCGCGGGGCGTCGGGCAGGATCAGCTGCTGAGGCACGATCAGTTTTGAACCCGCTTTGGGCAGATAAACATCCACACCAGGATTGGCTTCGAGCATATTGCTCAGGCCCATCTGATACTGTGCGGCAAACGCTTCCAGCGGCAGTTTGCTCTCCTGAGGCACGGTAATTTCAATGTTTTCGCCAAGAAGACGGCTGTTGGCGGCGGGCAGAGGATAAACCACGGCAGAAGCAGACTGGCTGTAAGCGGTGGCGGCCAGCAGTAAAGTGGCTAACGCGCGGATGCTTTTTTTCATATTCTTCAAGGTATTGCGCCATGTAATCTGTGGATAAAGGAGCCTGTGCAGGTCGGCTGTGACCGGCTGCACATTATATGGTCATTACTCAGCAGGAATAAACCTGCATTTGCTGTAAAAAGCCAGCTTTACGTAAATTTAGCCACAGAGCGTTTTCTGCGGCCATCCGCGTCAGGGCTGCCATAGCGGATCGTCACCGTTCAGTTTACGGTTCAGGAAAAAAGCCGCGCTGATCAGGGCCAGGTGGCTGAGCGCCTGCGGCGTATTGCCTAAAGCATAGCCCTGGTGATCGAACTCTTCGGCATAAAGCCCGAGCGGATTGGCATAGCTTAGCAGTTTTTCAAATTCAAAATGGGCTTCGTAAACCCGGCCGGCACGTGCAAGGCACTCCACGTACCAGAACGAGCAGGCGGTAAAGGATCCCTCCGTGCCCTCCAGTCCGTCAGCTGGCGTTTCGGTTCGGTTATAGCGTTTGACCAGTCCGTCGTTAACCAACCTGTCTTTAATGACGTCCAGCGTGGCCAGCCAGTCGGGGTCGGTGGCGCCCACGAACCTGACCAGCGGCATCAACAGCATGGAAGCGTCAACGAAATCGCCGTGGCGCGTCGCGACAAAATGCCCTTTTTCTTCATTCCAGAAGTGGGTCCAGATATCTTCCCGGATAGCGTCGCGCGTGCGCAGCCAGCGCTCATACGGAAACGACAGCGAACGCTTCTGGCCCAGTCGTATCGCCCGATCCATCGCCACCCAACACATCAGGCGCGAATGCAGAAAATGCTCCGGTTCGCCGCGCATTTCCCAGATACCGGCATCGGGCTTGTTCCAGTTTTCGCTGACGTGATCGATCATTTTACTGACGTGCAGCCAGCCGCGATGTGAGATTGCCTCACCGTATTTGTTAGCCAGATAAACCGCGTCCATCAGTTCGCCATAGATATCCAGCTGGGTCTGATTCCAGGCGTCGTTGCCGATGCGTACCGGTGTCGAGTTGGCATAGCCTGACAGGTTAAGCAGTTCGCTTTCGTGCAGCTCGGTACCGCTGTCGATGCGGTACATCACCTGAAGCTTTTCGACATCGTGGTGGCTGTTTTCCACGCAGCGTCCCACCCAATGGGTAAAATGACGAGCCTCATCAACGTAGCCCAGCCGCATCAGCGCATACATGCTGAAAGAGGCATCGCGCAGCCACGAGGCACGATAGTCCCAGTTGCGTTCGCCGCCCAGCTCTTCCGGCAGGCCGAACGTAGCCGCGGCGGCAATAGAGCCATGCTTCCAGGAGGTCAGCAGTTTCAGGGTCAGGGCTGAACGGGTGACCATTTCCTGCCAGCGGCCGCGGTAGGTGCTTTTCGCACTCCATTCACGCCAGTAACGCAGCGTATCCTGAAAGCAGAGGGTTGTTTTTTCCTCATCTACCTTTTCGTCATCCGCGCCACCCAATACAAACTCACGGTGTTCGCCAGCTTTTAAGGTAAATGTGGCTGTCGCTGTATTGCGCGCCAGCTGGAAGTCGGCTTTCCCGCTCAGCCGCAGCGTAGGCTGATTTTCCGCACTGAACAGCACGTCGCCCTGATCCAGGCTGGCAATAGTATCGGCACGTGCATAATCATGAACGGGCGCGCAGCGCAGCGTAAATGTCGCTTCGCCATGGATAACTTTAACCCGTCGGATCAGGCGAGGCTCCCGATCTTCCTGCTGGCAGAGCGGCATATAGTCGGTGATCTCCGCCACGCCTTTACGATCCAGCCAGCGCGTTTGCAGAATGGTGGTGTCGGGCAGATAAAGCTGCTGGTGGCGTGCCTCCGGCCAGTCAGGCTCAATGCTGAAAAGGCCCGCTTCATCGCCGTCCAGCAGGGCGGTAAAGACGGAAGGACTGTCCAGATTCGGCCAGCAAAAGTAGTCGATTGCGCCATCGTTGGCGACTAAAGCACACGTGCGTAAATCGCCAATAACGCCATGATCTTCAATCTTTCTTTTTATCTTACTCATACCCTTTCCTCGGGAGGCCGATTGTTTTTTAACTATAGTCAGGGGCAGGCCGGGCAGATGTCAGGAAGCGCAAGCAAGTGTAAACGCCACTGAATTACCCTCATCTATACTTAGCTGTTTGACCACGAGCGAGGAAAACCCATGAGTAAAGCAGAGCATAAAGTTGCCGTTGTAACCGCATCCGATTCCGGGATAGGCAAGGCCAGCGCGATTATGTTGGCAGAGCAGGGGTACGATATCGGCATTACCTGGCGCTCGGATGAAAAAGGCGCACAGGATACGGCGAAGCAGGTACGCGAACGGGGCAGAAGAGCGGAGATCCAGCACCTTGACCTGGCCGATCCACAGGAAGGAGGCCGCGCGCTGGAAGCGTTGATCGGCAAATTTGGCCGTATTGACGCGCTGATTAATAACGCCGGCACCAACGAGAAATCCCCTTTTCTGGAAACCTCTTTCGAATCGTGGCGGAAAGTTTTTACCGTGGATGTGGACGGGGCTTTTATTTGTGGGCAGATTGCCGCGCGCCATATGGTCGCGCAGGGCGAAGGTGGCAGGATTGTTAACATCACTTCGGTACATGAGCACACGCCGCTGCCGGATTGCACGGCCTACACGGCGGCCAAACATGCGCTGGGCGGTCTGACCAAATCGATGGCGCTGAGCCTGATGCCGCATCAGATCCTGGTCAATTCGGTCGCGCCCGGCGCTATCGCCACGCCAATGAACAACATGAGCGATAATGACGCTCACAACGTGTCGATCCCTGAAATCCCGGCAGGCAGACCAGGCGATCCGCGCGAAATAGCCAGCATGGTGGCCTGGCTCTGTTCCGAATGGGCAAGCTACACCACAGGCCAGTCTTTTGTGATAGACGGCGGCTTCACGCTGGCAAACCCACAGTTTTTTATGCAGAAGTAGTTGTCAGCCAGGGCGAAGCGCCGACTTCGCCTTTTTTATTTGCCGGGGTTACTCTTCATCCGGCTGACGTGCGGCGCGGCGCTTAAACCAAATTCTTACCCCCCAGACCAGCGCCACAATCAGCACGATCCAGAAAATTTGCTTGAGGTGACGATCCAGCGTGTGCAGCCACGGTGCGATAACCTGACCACCGATATAGCCCAGCGAAACGAAAATCAGTGCCCACAGCACGGCACCAATCACGTTCAGCAACATAAATTTTTGTGGTTTAAGCTGGCTGGAACCGATGATAATCGGGCCAACAATCCTCAGGCCGTACATAAAGCGTACGCCAATCACAAACAGCACCGGCCGCTTACGGATTAGCGAGTTGGCTTTCTTAATCTGCTTCTGGTGTTTTTTAAACTTTTTAAGGATGGTCGCACCGTAATAACGGCCAAGGAAAAACAGCGCGGTATCGCCCAGAATGCCGCCTGCCATCGCTACCAGCACCACCAGGCCATAATGCAGCAGGCCTTCATGCGCCGCCACGCCGCCCAACAGCGTGAAGGTTTCCCCTTCGGCAATACAGCCTAAAAACAGCGCCACGTAACCGTACTGTTCGATCAGGTGATTAATATCCATTTGCGTTTGCTCCTGCGGTTAATGCGCTCAAAGCTTTTAGTCTAAACGCTGAGGGCCAAAGCGGGACAAAAGTTGCCAGAAAATGCACTTTTTTTCGTAACAAACAGAATCGCTTAGCATCGGGTGGTGGCGTTTAAAAAATAAACAGTTTGCGATCGCTTATACTTTACGTGACCCGCCATTCCGCTGCGGCTTCTCAAAGATTAAGGGGTGAAGATATGAACCACGTATGGGGACTTCTTGCGCATCCTGACCGTGAAATGCGCGATATTCGGCAAGAGAACGAAACCGTTTCGCATCACTATACGCACCATGTTTTATTGATGGCGCTGATTCCGGTGATCTGTGCCTTTATCGGGACGACCCGCTTAGGCTGGGATTTTGGCGCACAGCGTACCATTCAGCTGACGCTGGTTACCGCTTTTATGCTCGCCATTGTTTTTTACGGCCTGATTTTAGGCGGGGTCGCGGTGATGGGGAGGGTGATTCATTGGATGGCACGCAACTATCCTCAGCGCCCCAGCCTGCAACGTTGTACCGTCTTTGCCGGCTATGTTGCTACGCCGCTCTTTATCAGCGGTCTGGTCGCACTTTATCCACTGGTCTGGTTATGCCTTTTTGTCGGCACGCTGGCACTGGCCTATACCGGCTATCTCTTGTACCTCGGCATTCCTATGTTTTTGAATATCGACCGGGAAGAAAGCCTGCGCTTTTCTGGCTCCACGCTGGCTATTGGCGTGCTGGTCTTTGAGGTGCTGCTGGCGCTGACCGTCGTGCTGTGGGGGTATGGCTACCGCCTGTTTTAACCGTGACCGCCGTCAAATCATCGACGGCGGATTCGTTACGCCCGGATACGAATATCCCTTAGGAAAAAGATTCTCCCTCAGCGTATGATGACGCCGCCAGCCCCGTGTGGCGTGCATTGCGCGGCGGCGGCGTATGGCATCGCCATACCTGAACCACTACCCGATTAAGTTTTCAATAATGCCTGCAAAAATTCGCTTGTCTCTTTTGAGTTTGGCTTTGCTTTTTACTGGACAGGTTCTTGCGCGCCAGGCCGCTGTCAGCCCGCACGAGGTGTCGCTCTCGCAGCCGCAGATTGCTTCCGGCAGCGCGATGATTGTCGACCTCAGCACCAATAAAGTGCTCTACGCCAACCATCCTGATTTGGTGCGGCCGATGGCTTCTATCACCAAACTGATGACGGTGATGGTCACGCTCGATGCGCATCTGCCTATGAACGAGATACTTAACGTCGATATCAGCCACACGCCGGAAATGCGCGGCGTCTTCTCCCGCGTACGTTTAAACAGTGAAATCAGCCGTAAGGATATGATGCTGTTGGCGCTGATGTCTTCGGAAAACCGCGCGGCCGCCAGCCTGGCGCATCACTACCCGGGCGGCTATGACGCTTTTATTCGGGCGATGAACGCGAAAGCGCGCGAGCTGGGTATGACCCATACGCGCTACGTGGAACCTACCGGCCTGTCGATTCAGAACGTGTCGACCGCGCGTGATCTGACTAAGCTGCTGATTGCCAGCAAGCGCTATCCGTTGCTTGGGCAACTGAGCACGACGCATGAAGAGATGGCTACTTTTGCTAATCCACCCTATACGCTGCCGTTCCGCAACACTAACCATCTGGTTTACCGACCGGACTGGAATATTCAGCTGACCAAAACCGGCTTTACTAACGAGGCGGGCCACTGCCTGGTGATGCGTACCGTGATCAAACAGCGTCCGGTCGCGCTGGTAGTGCTGGACGCCTTCGGGAAATATACCCACTTTGCCGACGCCAACCGCCTGCGCAGCTGGCTGGAAACGGGGAAAGTCTCGCCGGTTCCCGCCGCGGCGCTAAGTTATAAAAAGCAGCGGGCGGCGGAAATGGTCAGCAATGGCGGTAGCGGCGACGTTACTGAATAGTTAAGCATCTGCTGGTTTTCGGGCAGGCAACCCCCTAAAATAACCCGTGTTTGCCTGCCCGATTGTCTGATACCTGGAACTTTTCATGTCTACCATAGTGACTTATTTACGCGCTTGCCTGTTCGCGCTTATCGCTTTTGCTCCCGCGCTCGTGTATGCCGCTGACGATGATGCCAGCCAGCAAACCGCCGAGGCGCCTGCCAAACTGAACGCCGCCGTTGAGCTGCCGAAAATGCAGAAGGTGCTGGATAAAATTAAACAGCAGGTTTCCGGCGAAACCAACGACAGCAAGCTGAGCGCGCTCAACGATATGTCGCTGGAACTGTCCGGCGATGCTGAAACGCTGGTGCAGGCTATTACGCCGCAGCGAACCCAGCTTCAGGCGCAGTTGGACGTACTTGGCCCGCCGCCCAAACCGGAAAGCGGCGTAAAAGAGACGGCGGAAGTCACCAGCAAGCGTAAGAATTTGCAGAATCTGAAGGGGAAAGTTGACGATCAGATTAGCCAGGCGGAAGCGATTAAAAGCAGCGCGACCAATCTGTCTGCACAGATCGTCAGTCTGCGCCGCGATGCGTTAAAGACCCAGCTTGCCCTGAACGCAGGCAGTATTTTCGGGCCGCGTTTCTGGTCGCCGCTCTACAATAGTCAAAGTAACGACAATGAGAAAGTGAGCGACTTTCTCAACGAGCTGGGCGAGACGGCAGTGCTGGCCTGGCAGCCGGGCTTTCGGCTGGGCACCGTTGTCTGGATAGTGTTAGCGGGCCTGATAGCGACGTTCGGACGCCGTTACATGGAAGAGTTTCTGGCGTGGGTGGGCATCCACCGTCTGCCGGAAGGGCGCCTGCGCCGCAGTTTTCTTGCCGCCGCGATTGCGTTGACCACGCTTGGCGCGGTCGTGCTGGCCTTTAATTTTCTCGACCTTGCCTTTACCCGCCATCCGGACGTGTCGGACGACGTGCGCGATTTTGCCGATAAGCTGGTTGGTCTGAGCATTTTCTGCGGCCTGATTGCGGGCCTGGGCCGGGCGTTTCTCTCCACGCGTCGACCTTCCTGGCGACTGCCGACGATTTCCAACGAGGTAGCACTGGCGTTAAAACCCTTTCCGCCACTGATGGCAGGGCTGGTGTTCGTCTTTCAGACGCTGGAAAACCTCAACAGCAGCGCCAATACCAGCGTCGCCACCACGGTGATGGCCAACGGCATTACCGCGTTGCTGATCGGCGCGGCGGCACTCTCTATCAGTTTCCGGACCAACCGCGTGCGCCGCAAGCTGGTACTGGAAGGTGCGCAGCCGGAAGCGAAATCAACGCTTGTAGGCCTGATCCAGATGGCGATTACGCTGACCGGCGTGGCGATTATGGCGACGTTGGTGATCGGCTACGTCACGCTGGCGCGCTTCTTAAGCTATGAGCTGATTTGGGCGGGGATCGTCTGCGGCTCGTTTTATATTCTCAGCCACCTGGTGGCAGATGCCTGTGAATCGTTGTTTTCGACCAGTAACGCTACCGGCAAAGGTATTCAGCGCTCGCTGAACATCGACGAGCGTCATCTCTCTCAGGTCGCCGCGCTACTGGGCGCGCTGGGCAAAACCGTGCTGGTGCTGATTGCCGCTATAGCCTTGCTGAACGGCACGTTTAGCAGCGCCACGCCAATTGAGCTGGTGCAAAAAGCCATTGAATTTTGGGGCGGCAAAGGGCTGGAATCGCTGAATATCGTGCCGGCGCACGTGCTGAACGCGCTACTGTGCCTGATTGTCGGCATCTATGTGCTGCGTTCGGCTCGCCGCTGGCTGGATCAGGATTTCCTGCCGAAAACTACCATGGACACCGGGATGCGGGTGTCGCTGATTACGCTGTTCAGCAATCTGGGCTACGTGTTGGTGATCCTGCTGGCGCTGTCGGTAATGGGGCTTCAGTGGAACAAGCTGGCCTGGATCGTCAGTGCCCTGTCAGTGGGTATCGGTTTTGGCCTGCAGGAGATCGTCAAAAACTTTATCTCTGGTCTGATCCTGCTAACCGAACGGCCGGTCAAGGTGGGCGATCTGGTCAGCATCAGCGGTATTGAGGGAGATATCCGCCGCATTAATGTGCGCGCCACTGAGATCCAGCTGGGCGATAAATCCACGGTGATCGTACCGAACTCGCAGTTTATCTCACAGAACGTGCGTAACGCGACCATGGGCAACGCGCAGGGCGTGGCGACTATTACGCTGACGTTCCCACTGGATATCGATCCGGTGAAGGTGCGCCAGCTGCTGCTGGACGTGTATGTTGATAACGAACGTATTTTGGACACGCCAGAGCCTTCCGTGGCGTTTAAAGATCTCACCCCCGCCGGTATCGTGCTGGCGGTAACCGGCAACGTGGCCAGTCCGCGCCAGGTTTCCGGTGCAAAAAGCGATCTGTTGTTTGATATTCTGACGCGACTGCGCAAAGAGGGCATCGTGCTTTCCACGCCGCAGACGATGATCGTCGAGCAGCGCAACGGGCAGAAGGTCGTTGTGCAGGACGGCGAAGCCTAAGTACCCGGCGGCATGGTCGTTGGCCATGCCGCTGTTTTCTCAGCTTTCCGCTTTTTTTGTACAGCCACACTCCGCCCAGTTTTTCGCTTTGGTGGTTTTACCAATCCCAGGGTTAAAACTGTTGGTCGGATCGAGCTGCTGATAAAATGCCTTCAGCTGCGGTTTGGCCTGGTAAAGGTGGCCTACGTTGTGCTCCGCAGGATATTCCGCGCCACGCTCGCTGAGGATCTGCAACATCTTCTCCTTTAGCGCGTGTGCGTCAACGCCCTTTTTCACGATGTAATCCTGATGGAAGACGTGGCAGAAAAAGTGGCCATAATAGAGGCGATGCACCAGCGCGTCGTCAAATTCCGGCGGCAGCTTCTCAAACCACTCACTGTCGTTACGGCGTAGTGCTATATCCAGCGCCAGAATATCTTCAACTTCCTGCTGATGGACGGCGTGATAACGCACCGCCGCGCCTGCAGCGGCAAAACGATGCAGAAAGGCTTTGCTGCCTTCTTCTGGCGTGCATTCAAAATAGTCGCCATCCGCCTGCTGAAAATAATTTTTCAGGTACTGACGCGCCTCCTCAACGCCTGGCCCGGCCATCTTCAACATCAGATGATGCTCGAAGCGCTGACGATAAGCTTTCAGCCTGGCAGGCAGATGGGAAGGCAGCAGGCCGCTGAGTTTTTGCATAATGCGGTCGGTGAGGTTGGGCTTAATAAACGAGAAGCGCTTTAACAGCGCGTCGGTATGGCCTTTAAGCGCGAAAAATAGCGGCATTTTATCGGTGCCGAGTTTATCGATCATCACAAACGTATCTTTGCCATAAGTTTCAGCAATATCAAACATATCGCGGTGCAGATATTCACCCGCCACCGGCAGTTCACTAAAGTTTTGCAGGATATGGCGGCGCAGCTCGTCCAGCACGGCTGGCTGATTAGTGCCGATATAAAAAACCTGCTGAGCTTTCTCGCTGGCAAAGGTATCCAGCCGAACGGCGAACACGGCCAGCTTGCCCGCGCAGCCGGAAGCCTCAAACAGCCGCCGCGCGTCTGCGTTAAAGCGGGATGGCGTGTCCGCCTCGACTTCGCGCACTCGTTTGGCGTAATCATGATCTGAGGCGTATCGCCTGTCATATTTCACATCTTCAGGCCGCCAGGTTTCATCATCAAGACGGCTGAGGATTTGCTCTGGCGTGCTGCCCAGTTCAATCCCAAGATGGTTCACCAGCATCAACCTGCCGCTGGCATCTTTTTGCGCATAGAGTGCCATTTCACT
>NZ_DALZCD010000158.1:0-9837 GCF_031978025.1 Erwinia sp. | reverse complement strand
TTCTACCTGCGCCGTCAGCTCCTTCGCATCCACTTCGATTTTAGCTATTTTCATTAAAATATCGATTACCAGCTGTTTCATCATTCATCCCCGAAATTAATTATCCCAGAAATTACCATTACACTTAGAAACGAGCAAACTGAAACGCCGCCGGCTGCCCCTTCTGCAACATTCTGCTCCACTTCTCTCGTTTTTAGCGCATTTTATAAGCAAGATGGCCGTTTTCCCCAGGTAAAAGCAATTATATTTCCCGTTTCGCCTGGCTAAATGCCCCATGTGAAGTAAATTTAATCCTGTGATGGCTATCACATCATTATCACAATAATAACGTTGGCAAGGGAGTAACTTGTGAATCACACCTCAAACGGCGGGACAGCCGGCACTCAGGCGAGTACCTCGACCGAACCCCTGGTAAAAGTCATCGCGTTTATCGCCACCCTTGGCGGTTTACTCTTTGGCTACGATACCGGGGTGATTGCAGGCGCATTGCTGTTTATGAAGCATGACCTGCATTTAACCTCATTAACCACCGGGATGGTAACCAGCTTTTTGATTCTGGGTTCCGCTATCGGCGCTATCTTCGCCGGACGCGTGGCGGACCGCTTTGGCCGTAAAAAAATCATTTTGGTGATGGCGGTGATCTTTTTGATCGGGTCGCTGGGCTGTGCCACTGCGCCAAACGTGCAAATGATGATCACCTTCCGCTTTATCCTCGGCCTGGCCGTAGGCGGCGCGGCGGCTATCGTGCCCGTTTACATCGCGGAAATCGTCCCGGCAAATCGCCGTTGGCAGTTCGTGACGCTGCAGGAACTGATGATCGTCTCCGGTCAGCTGATCGCCTATACCAGCAACGCTGCCATCAACGAAGTCTGGGGGGGCGAAACCACCTGGCGTTGGATGCTGGGCGTAGCCTGCGTCCCTGCGGTTATCCTGTGGGTCGGCATGCTATTCCTGCCGGATACGCCTCGCTGGTATGCGATGCATGGCCGCTACAGAGAGGCGCGCGACGTGCTGGAGCGCACCCGCCATTCACGCATGGTAGAAAAAGAGATGGGCGAAATTCGCAAATCAATGTCTTCTAAAAGCGAGAAAAACGCCCTTCGTAAAAAAACGATTTCCACCTGGATGAAACGCCTGGTGGGGCTGGGTATCGGCGTGGCGATGCTGCAACAGCTTTCCGGCGTGAACACTATCATGTTCTATGCGCCTACCATGCTGCAGGCTACCGGGTTGGGCACTAACGCTTCGCTGCTGGCAACCATCGCTAACGGCGTCATTTCCGTTATTATGACCTTTGTGGGTATTATGCTGCTGAGCCGCTTTGGTCGTCGTCCGCTGCTGTTGACCGGCCAGATTGGCTGTACCTGCACGCTGTTGGCGATTGGGCTGCTGACCTGGCTGATGCCGGAAACGGTTGATGGCCATCCGGACGTGCTGCGCAGCTATCTTGTGCTGGCCGGAATGCTGATTTTCCTCTGCTTCCAGCAGGGCGCCCTGTCGCCGGTGACCTGGCTGCTGCTTTCGGAAATGTTCCCGATGCGCATTCGTGGGATGGCTAACGGCATCTCGGTGTTCGCTATGCAGATGACTAACTTCTCTATCGCGTTTCTTTTCCCGACGCTGTTGGAAAAGTTTGGTCTGACCAACACCTTCTTTGCTTTTGCCGCTATCGGCATCGCTGGCGGCATTTTCGCGGTGCTGTTCGCGCCGGAAACGCAGGGCAAGACGCTGGAACAGATTGAAAAACATTTTAAAAAACATCTGCAGGACGATCCGGTTCCGCAGACGGATCATTAATCGCGGCGCCAGGGAAGGCGCTTATATTTCAACCGGGAAACTTCCTGATCCTGCCGGGCAGGGATAAACAAATAAAGAGGCCTGATAATGGGAACGGCGATATTTATGGTTTTGATGGTTTGCGGCTACTGGTATACCAGTCGCGACCTCACCACCCGCTTTAAAATTAAACGCTCTTTTGGTTGGGACGTCTACTTTCTGGTCGCCCTTTACGGTTGTATCTTCGTCTTACAGGGCGTGATTGCTACGGGGCTAATCTGGCTTTTTCTGCTCGCCTGCTCCAGCCTGTTGAATATCATGCCTGAGCTAACGGGTGGTCATCACCACAACTGGCAAATAGAATTTATGAACTGGAGCTTTTTAGGTATCCAGGCGCCCGTTGTGGTGATGCTCTCTTTTGCCGTGGCTTTTTGCCTTTATCGTTCGAACTGGTCCGGCAGCGCAAGGCTGAACAGCACGGGCCGTAAAAAGCTCTATAAAGAACTCTCACGCTCCAATGGCGTTGAAGGCATTCTTTTTCAGTGTATGGAAGAAGGCGAGCTGGCCTGGGTCACGCTGAAATCGCGCCGCATCTATATCGGTATGATCCACACGGCTTCCTTTGAGATTGAAAGCACGGCTAATATCGTGCTGATCCCGATGCTGAGCGGCTACCGTGATGGTAAGACACTGAATCTGTGCGTAGAACACAACTACAGCAAATGGTATGCGGAACATAACATCACGCTGGATTCCGATCCTAAATCCGCGATGGCGTTCCGTAAGGTGATTATGCTCAGTCAGATCGAGAGCCTGTCGTTGTTTGATGCGGCCAGCGCCAGCGCGCTAGCCTTCGACAGTGAAGAGGATGACGAGCAGCCGCCGCAGTAAGCTCTCTGAGGGGCTGGTGCTTCATCAGCCCATCAGCCCATCAGCCCATCAGCCCATCAGCCCATCAGCCCATCAGCATAGTGATAAACCAAAACCCGGCAAACGTCATCAGCAGCGAGCCGATCACATGCGTCAGGACAGAGATCATCGCCCACAGATAGTTTCCCGCCTGCATCAGCGTGACGATCTCCAACGAAAAGGTGGAGAACGTGGTCATGCCGCCGCACAGGCCGGTGGTGATTAACAGTTTCCAGGCAGGGTCAAGCTGCGGGTTACGCAAAAACCATGCCATGGCTGCGCCGATAATAAATCCGCCCAGCAGGTTAACCAGTAACGTTCCCGGTGGCAGAGCAGGAAAAAGCGCGTTAAGACGTACGCCCAATAGCCAGCGAATAACACATCCAGCCGATCCGCCGATAATTACAGCGAGCAGAGGTTTAAGCATCAGGTTCCTCAACAGAATAAAGCGGATTGCGTAATAAGCCCGATACGCAGAACGTTGGGCCAAAGAGCGAGCCTTCAGCTTCTTAATAACAGAATGACCGGAACAGGCGATCCCACAATCCGGGCCAGTCAGCGTAATAAGTCCGGTAAATTTTTGCAAGCCATGCCCCTGAAGCGTACGCCGCTGATCTAATTACTTCCATGAATTTATTAGCTTTTGTAGCGATTCAGCCGGACTGCGCTATGCTTGCTTTGGTTCAGCTACAAGGAGATCCTGCTGCCTCATGCGTGTAATTACCCTGCCGCGACACGATTTACTGTTGGGTCTCTGCTGCTTGCCTGCCCTGCTTATTATCTACCTGACCGGGTTTACTTTCGGCCAGGTACAGGCTGCTGGCCTGGTCGCGAGTGGCGCACTGACGCTGGCGTTCGGTGCCAACAAAACCTGGGACGGGTCCTCGTTTTCTCTGCTGTTCACTACCACGCTCGGCATGGCCTTTTCTTCCTGGCTTGGCTGTCTGGCGGGCAATGTTACGCCGCTTTATATTGCTGGCGCGATGCTTTATGCCGCCGTTTACGTCACGATGGCGAACGTGGATGAGAGCGCATGGTGGATGCTGTTGCAGTGGTCGATCGCCTGGCTGGTTTCCGGTTATTTTGCCGGTTCGCCAGAGCACGCTACCGATCGGGCGATGTTGATCGGCGCGGGAGGTTTAGTCCAGATGCTTTTCTTGTATCTGGTATTCCGCCGCTACCCTTTTTATCTGAAAGACGTTAATCCCCGGGCATGGGTGCGTTTTTTACGCGTCACCACGGGCAAATATAAGCATAAAATCCATCTGCAATGGTCGGTCTTCTTTGCCCTGCTGGCGATGGGCCTGGCGCTCTCAGGCGTGGAATTTTTCCACCTTAAAAATGGATATTGGGCGGGTATGACGCTGTTAATTTGCCTGCGAAATAACTATCGGGATTCGCTGTCGCGGGTACGTACGCGCCTGTTGGGTACGCTGATGGGCAGTATCGCGGCAGCGGCGCTTATCGATCTCTGTGATTCACCGCTTTATCTGATTGGCGGGTTTATGCTGTTTGGCTACATTGCCCTGGCCTGGTCCTATTCGCTAAGCGCTACATCCTATTTCATTTTTTCTTTTATCGTCACCATGATGGTGGTGTTTATGATCGCCAGCCTGGGCACTTCGCAAATCGTTGTCGCGACTCACCGTCTGGAAACTACCGCTATTGGCGGGCTGTTCGCGCTGTTTGCGCTGGTAATGACCCGCCTCTTTACCCGTCAACAGATCCTGCTGCGCCGAAGTAAATCGACCTGAACAGGCTGTGCAGAGAAGAAAGATACCCTTAACCGACGATACCGGTTAAGGGTAAGGATTAAGAGATCGCTTCAGGGTGCTCCTCTTCGTTGTTAACCATCACGGCCTGAATTTCTTCTTCGTCCAGACTGGGGTTCAGCGCGACGGCCAGCGGCGAACTGGCCAGGCTGTCCGGTATGGCCACATGGGGCGTAGGATTTTCGGCATTTTCCTGCTGGATCTCGCTACGGTGCCAGCTCAGTACCGCAATCATTACGCCACAAAGGGCAAAAAACAGATAGAGCATATGGCCGCCCAGCGGCTGCATCAGCGCGCCAGTGATCATTGGCCCGATACAGGCGCCGACGCCGAACGCCATCAGCAGGCAGGCAGTCAGCGAAACGCGTCTTTCCGGCGCTACGCTGTCATTCGCCATCGCCACCACCAGAGGATAAAGTGAGAACTGCATCATGCTGGTAATAAATGCCGCGCCGGTGACCCAAACAAAGGTGAAATGCAGCGGTAACGTCAGCAGCAGCGCCGTCAGTGAATAAAGCAGCGCGGTACCACAGAGCAGGCGATGCCGGTTAAAACGATCGGAGAGCCAGCTTAGCGGAAATTGCGACACCAGCCCGGCGAAAATCGTAATGGCCATAAACAGGCCGGTCTGGCGAGTGGTAAAGCCAAGCTGGCTGGTATACACGGGCGCCATGCCGTAGAAAGCGCCGACTGCCATACCGGTCGCCAGCGTAATCAGCAAAATACGCGGGATGGCACGGAAAAAATAGCCCAGTTCCATTGGCGCAGGCGACATCGGCTGCGCGTTGGTCCGGGTGGTAAGCGCAATAGGGACCAGGCAAAGTGCAAAGCAGACCGCCACTATCAACAGGCTTGCGCTCCCGGAAGATGCCTGGCTCATCAGGATGATCTGGCCGGACGACAGCCCCAGATAGGTAGCGACCATATAGAAGCCGAAAATCAGCCCACGCTGGCCTGGCTCCGCCTGATCGTTCAGCCAGCTTTCCAGTACCATGTACTGGCACATCATGCACAGGCCGATAATCAGCCGCAGGCCTATCCACGCAGGTAGCCACTCCGTCAGCCCATGTCCCAGCACGGAAGCCGTAATAATCCCTGCACAGGCAACGTAAGCGCGAATATGTCCCACACGCGCGATCAGGTTATGCCCTACCTTGCCGCCAATCACCAGGCCAATATAGTTGGCCGCAATAATCCCACCGATCAGGCTGCCGCTAACCTGTTCCTGTGCCAGGCGCAAAGAGACATAGGTGGTCAGCAGGCCGGACCCCAGCAGCATCAGCAGGGTGGTACTGTATAGCGGTAAAAAGGTCCCGAGAACTTTCTTCATTACGCTTCCTGTCTTTATTGCATAAAAGCAAACCTGAACTGTAAAAAGTAGTCGTGCTTTTACCGTGACAGCAAGATTAACTTGTAGAAAAATCGATAAAATAATGGTTTTTCCTTCGCAAGGATACCGTTAACGCTAATTAAGATAAGTGCTGAGTGACTTTTATCTTCTTAAGGGGAAACATTAAGTTATAACGCCCGCTGGATAAATCCCAGGCAAAAGAAATTTTTATCTGCAGCAGAGACGGTTGGGGTGGCAAGAATGTTAATTAATCAGGGGAGAGGCTGCCAGCACGGGATGAAAATAGCCTTTCTGCCGCCGATGGCTACGCCAAATTTGAGTTAAAAACAGGCTGCTTTCTTTCAGAGAATAGAAGGAAAAAAGAGTGTCTGACTACAGCTTCAGGCCGAATAAATATTGCCTTAAAAAAAACGGCTTTTAAATAAGGTCATAGCCTGATGCCTGAAATATTACAAAGCGTTTTCGGTCTTGCCCGGCCCTGACACTGAGTCAGAGCCGGTCTTCTGGCTGTACGGCTTTTACTGCCCCAAATCCCGCAGCTTTTTACCCGCCATTAAATTCCTTTCAATGTGCTCAAGGGTAATATTTTTGGTTTCCGGCACCAGCAAAAAGGTAATAACAATAAAGACCAAATTAAAGCCGGTATAAAGCCAGAAGGTTCCCGCCGCGCCGATGCTGCCCAGCAGCGTCAAAAAAGTCGCACCGATAATCATGTTCGCCACCCAGTTCGTGGTGGTGGAACAGGTGATGCCGAAGTCGCGGCATTTCAGCGGCTGGATCTCCGAACAAAGGATCCACACTACCGGCGCGGCGCTCATGGCGTAGCCTGCGATACAAAGCATGGTCATGCCGACCGCGACCCAGGAAAGGTTCATAGTGGCTTCGCCCTGCCCCACCTTCATCAAACAATAGCCAAGGATCAGCGTGGCAAAAGCCATGACCGAAAAGCCGATTTTCAAAATAGGCTTGCGGCCAGCCTTATCAACGGTAAAGACGGCGATGAAAGTAGCCAACATAAAGGTAATGCCCACCACCACTGTCGCCATCATCTGTTGCTGAGTGCTCTGAAAGCCCGCCATTTTAAAAATTTGCGGCGCATAATACATAATGATATTCATGCCGGTAAACTGCTGCATTCCCTGCAATAACATGCCGAGAAATACGGCGCGGCGGACATTGCTGTTTTTACGGAACAGCGCCAGCCCACCCTGCTTCATTTTCAGGCTTTCGCGGATCTCGTTCAGCTCTTGTCGCGCCTTATCGGACGTATCACGCAACATCCGCAGCACTTCTTCCGCTTCCACGTGCAGCCCTTTCGCTGCCAGCCAGCGAGGGCTGTTAGGTAGAAAGATCACCATGACAAACAGCAACACGGCAGGCAGGGCCAGAATACCTAACATGGCGCGCCAGTTGCCGCTATAGCTGAAGGCGGTATCCGATAAAAATGCCAGCAGAATGCCAAACGTAATCATGAGCTGATAGGTGCTGATCATTTTGCCGCGGATGTTTTCCGTTGCCATTTCAGAAAGATAAAGCGGTGCCGTATAGGAAGCGATGCCGACAGCCACGCCCAACAGCACGCGGAAAGCGAGCAGGACTTCCAGATTGACCGCCAGCGCGGATCCCAGCGAACCCATGATAAACAGCAAGGCGCCCGCCATCAGGCTATATTTTCGTCCCAGCCGATGGGACACCCAACCGTTACAGATAGCCCCGATCGCCGCACCCAACATCATGCTGCTGACCACCCACTCCTGCTCATGGCTGTCGAGCGTAAAATGCTGCGCGATAAACGGCAGCGCGCCTGAAATCACCCCGATATCCAGCCCGAATAGCAGCCCGGCCAGGCCCGCCGAAAAAGAAATAAAGATATTCATCCGCCGGACTTTATTTTTCTGCGTCTGCGGCAGCACCATACTGTTATTGATAGAAGACATCTTTGTAACCCCGGTTTTATCCTGACTGTCGGTAACATACAGACTTGAACAGGCCGGAAGTTATGTTAAAGAGTCCACAGGCATGGATAAAATGGCTGTGGCAACCGAAGTTGTGATGGCGATCGCATTCCTTTGCGCCACTCAGCCCAGCAATTCAGTTTGTGACCAGTTATAGGTGACCAGACGCAGCTTAATAGTGCCGCTGATTGAGCCATATCTTTGATTATTCCGCGCTTTAAAAAACTGCTGTAGCCGCTCGGGCAAAACCGCCGCGTGGTAGCGCAGCAGCGTGCTGTGCCAGAAGGTCGGGGGTTGCTCGCTGCCGTGATACCTTTCCCTCAGCAGGCTCGCCCAGTTGGAATGCTGTAATGCACGCCAAAAAGCCTGCCTTTTTGCGCTAGCCGCTTCATCCACTATTCCGGCAATAAGCAATTGATTAGGCAGCGCTACCAGCTGTAAATCGCGTACGGTAAGCACGCTTTCCAGCTCGTACGCTGCGGCAAGCTGCCTTAGCGTCTCGATATCCTCCGTCTGCGGGCGACGTTCGTAGCATGACGGGGTAATAGCCAGAAAAGTCAGATGAAAATGGGCAGGCTGCATGATATCGGCAAGCGGATCGTCCAGCACTAAATTCCGAAGCTCTGCCAACAACGTGCTTAACGCGGGGGTTAGCGAGGGCTGAATACCGGCGGCGATAGCTTTTAAATTCTCCGGATAGAAGCCGCTATGCGCCTTGGCGGTTGCTGGTTCATCCCAGACGCGCAGCGTTTCCTTTGAGCGCTGATGATAGATTTGCGTAAGGCTTTTATGGGTCATCCTGTTTCTCTGGTCCAGTGTAATCGGCATCAGTGTAGGAGGATCGGGCAGTGAAGAGCAAACGACGGGCTGACAGAAGAGAAACGCAGAGGGGGACAAAAACGTCCTTCATCAGGCGATTTTGTGGCGGGATTACTGCTGAGCTATCGTTGGCTTATTTACGCCTGGCACGTTGCTGAACCGCTACTGAGATAAACAGCAAGGCATTATTAAGAAGGATCGTACCTGGCCCGGCTTTATTCCCTGACTGTGGTGCGACGAGAGCCAGCTTCGGTGCAAAAGACACTAAAAAGAGCCGCTCCGGTTTTCGGAAGCGGCTCATGACAGGGGTTCAATCAGATATCCTCCTACCGATCCTCTTCGTCCTCTTCTTCATCATCGGACTCAACAAGATCGTCATCTTCTTCATCATCCTCCAGCGGATCGACGAGTTCATCGCTGCCTTCAGGGATATCGTCATGGTCCTCATCCGCTGGATATTCAGCGTCATCAGGGACCGGTTCCTGGTAATCCGGACGTTCAGACATAGCCACCTCCAACACCCCATATGGGTAGATCAACTATAGAAGCTGCGCCTGAACCGATCCCGCGCGGCCTCACAGATCTGACAAAACCCGTAGCGATTTATTCTGGCAACTTGTCGCCTGATTCTGGCGCCTCATCCGGGCTGTCTTTCTGCTCTTTTGGATCTTTTTCGATCCGGTTCTGTAAACCGGTAAAACGCGGATCTTTAGAATGACAGATGAACATAGGTGACCTCCTGAATAACGAATGAATAATAAGTATAAACGCAATTTTAAGATCTGAGTCCCGAAAGGCGTACAGGCGGGGCGGGATATGGTGACTTTTCGACCAGGCTGCTCTAAGGTTTTAACAGGTTATGACGCTATATCGTTTTTTTGATTAACGCGTTGAAGGGGAAAAAAATGGAAAAGATGACAGTTAAGTACGGCAATTTAACTTTTCCGGCCGAGTACAGCGAGACGCAGACCGGCGGCAGCGTCGTAGATAAAACGCTTATTATTAACAAGACCGAGCAAAGTACCGCGCTGTTTAGCGGTGCACTGAGGGAAACATTTAATTTCGAATCCGAACGACTGGGCGAAGAGGATTATATTCTTAGCGATGAAGTGCCACAGCATTTTATTTTCACCCATAAATAAGGCGCTACAGCTTTACGGCTATTTTGATGTAGGTGTGTCATAACCTTATCAGACGCATAAAAAAACCCGGCCTGAGCCGGGTTTTGTCTTTCGGTAGAGAACTTACTGCAGCA
>NZ_DALZCD010000157.1:0-9863 GCF_031978025.1 Erwinia sp. | reverse complement strand
GTTGTCCGTGACGTCTGGCAACTGCTGACGCATTGCAGCCCGTTCCGGCAACGGTTGATAAATATCGATGGCGTTAAAAACGGTAAAACATTTTTCTGGCGCGACGCCGTTGGCCAACAGTACCTCACGTACGCCGTTAGAAACCGCGATAACCGCATCGGCACGTCTGTTGACCATCTTAACCAACTCGCGGTCCAGTACCGGCTCAATGCGGCAGTGCTGAACCAGGCTGACAGCAATATCGCTGGCGGCCAGATAACCTTCGGCATTAGAGCCGGGCTGATTATTCATATAGAGCATATCGCTCTGTTGCTGAATAAGAAGCTGGCGAATAGCACGGGCGTTGGGCCGGATGCGCCATAAATTATCGACAAAGCGTGTGGCTTTCAGCCGCAGGCCGCGATGGAAAAACACCAGCGAACGCAGCAGTTCCTTAAGCAGCTTCGCCCAGCCAGGCTGTTTACGCTGGGTGATGAAGGTCACAGGGATCGCCAGCGTAGCCAGCACCTGCTCGATGGAATCTCCGCTGCCGCGTCGGTAGTTATGGTAGAAGCAGCAGCGGATATCAAACTGGCTTCGGTCGATACGCTTCAGCAACTCCAACATACTGTTAGTGCCACCGCCCCATTCATTGCCGGTATCCAGTAACAGAATTTTTTTACGCTGTGGCTCCATCATGCCGCTTCCAGATTCGTTTAGCCGACGCGATGCGGCATGAAAATTAATCGTTGCCCAGTTCCAGCCTCAGGCCGGAAAAGTAAGTATTGATATAGTGAACGCCTGCACTGTCGGCAACGCTTTCCGTTATGGCATTCAGCGCGCGGCTGGCAGGTACAGCTTCAGGTTTACCCGGACAGGTTGTCACGCCCTTAAACGGATTGCGTGGCGGTGCCGGCCTGACGGCAGGCGGTACCTGACGTCCGGCATTTTGCGGTTCGTTCAGTAGCTGCCCTGGCGTAACCAGCGTGATATCGGCCGGCAGCGACGGCAGCATCTGTTGCAGTACTTTTACCGTAGTGGGATGCGGATGGCCAATGGCGATAGCGGAACCGTCGCGCTGCGCCAGATGCACGGCGCGCAAAAACTGTTTGCGGATATCGGCTTCGTTTTGCGTATCGTCCAGAAAGACACGGCGTTTAACAACCTTCACGCTGGTGCCTGCTGCGGCGCGAGTTGACTGGCTGTTGCCGATGGTCATGCTGTCGAGAAAATAAAAATTGTAGTGGTTCAGCACCTGCATCACTTTCTGCATACCCGGCAGGCTGGAGGTCATCGCGCTGCCCATATGGTTGTTCAGCCCAACGGCGTAAGGCACTTTAGCGACGGCGTCGCGGATGATTCGCTCAATCTCTTCGCTGGTCATCTCCGGGCGCAGGGTGTTTTTTTCCAGCGGCTGTTTGCTGAGCGGGGCCATAGGCAAATGAATCAACACTTCATGCCCCCGCTGGTGCGCTTTAGTCGCCATCTCACGAGCGTGGGTCGCATCCGGTAATACCGCCACGGAAATGGCCTTTGGCATTTGTAATACCTGATTTTCCTGTGCCGGTCGATAACCAAAATCGTCAATGACGATAGCGAGCTTACCCGCGTGCGCTGAACAAGCCAGCAGTAGACCCGTCAGCGCACCGCTGATTTTATAAAAATAAGACAAAAGTTATTTTCCCAACCACGGAAGTGGATTAACGGCCTGTCCCTGGCGACGGATTTCAAAATAGAGCGAAGGCGTGCCGCGCCCACCGCTGGTGCCGACCAGAGCAATCGGCTGACCGGCCCTGACCTGAGTGCCCACGCTGACCAGCGCGCTCTGATTGTAGCCGTACAGGCTCATATCGCCTTTACCGTGCTCCACCACCACGACCAGGCCGTATCCTTGCAGCCAGTCTGCCATCAGCACGCGGCCATCGGCGACGGCTTTGACTTCCCGCCCTTCTGGCGCGTCAATAACCAGCCCTTTCCAGCGCAGTTCGCCCTGCAGCTGTTCGCCAAAGCGATGTTCAATGGTGCCGCGTACTGGCCACAGCAACTGGCCACCCGGGCGGCCCAGACCGCCGGTTCTTGCCATCAGCGAACGCTCGCCCTCGGTCGGTTTGTAGGTGGTACCCTTGCTTTTCGCCTGTGCCTCGCGTTCACGTACGCGCTGCGCTTCTTTGGCTTCTTTTTCGGCGCGCGCGCGGGCTTCCCGCTCCGCTTTGGCTATTTTATCGCGCAGGCGGCTTTCATTCGCCCGCATCTCTTCCAGCTGTGCCTGATCTTTTTCCAGCGAGGATTCCAGCGTGGTTAACGTTTTCTTTCTGGCCGCACGAGCGATTTCCAGTTTTTGCTGCTGCGTTTCCTGCTGCGACAGCATCGTTTTCTGCTTCGCTTGTTTATCCACCAGGGAGGCTTTTTGTGACGAGAGGTCGCTACGCGTTTTTTTCAGATCGTCGATTGATTTCTGACGGGCAGCGTTCAGGTAGCCAAAATAGGCCAAAATGCGTTCGCTACGTTGGCTCTCTTCATTACTCAGAATAAGCTGCAGGCCGTTGTGTTGCCCCTGGCGAAACGCGGCGTCCAGTTGCTCAGCCAGCATTTTTTCCTGCTGCGCCTGCCGGGTTTGCAGCTTAGCGATCGAAGCAGTGAGCGTCGAGATTTCGTTACCGAGTGCATTAAGCGTAAGCTCGGTTTCACGCAGCTGCCGGCTGGCCTGAGCCACGATTTTTTCCTGACTTTGTAACTGATCCAGCAGCTTGCTGCGCTGCTGCTTTTGTTGTTGAACGCTCTTCTCTTTGGCGGCGATGTCCGCGCGCAGGCTGGAAAGCGCGGATTTTGTATCTTCTGCCTGACCAACAGCGGGCAGCAGCAGCAGACCCGCGCAAAAAAGGCTGGTTGCCAGGGTGAACATGCCCGATCGTAACGGGAACGCAGAGGCCAATCCGTTAGCTGGGGTTCGTTGATATGAAACTGTCGCTTTTTCCCTCATAGGAGAAGGATTATTCCACGATGAACAGCACCTTACCAGCCTCAGCGGCGGGTTTTGCGTTTCCATCGGTGACAAAGCGAGGGGGGCAGGCAGAAAGCGGTGGCGGGAAAGGGGAGGTGCACAATAAATCATCAGTCAGGATCGATGCATTAACGTCCGCATTAAACGTTTATGACATAAGCCCGTTTTTTTGGGAAATTTGCCGCAGAAAAAGCAACTCTGAGGGCATCGCGTCTGTACATGAAACGCCTGGCAGGTATACTCAGAAGCCTTGTTTTCGCTTATTAACCCTTTCGGGAGTTGTTACCCCTCATGCAAGATATTATGCAGTTCGCAGGCAATCATACCCTTCTCAGTCTGGCATGGGTCGTCCTGCTGGTTTTGGTGATCGTGACCACCGTTAAAGGCATGTTCTCTAAAGTAAAAACCATCAGTCGCGGTGAAGCGACGCGTCTGATTAATAAAGAAGATGCCGTGGTCGTGGACGTGCGCGGGCGCGATGACTTCCGTAAAGGCCATATTTCTAACGCGATCAATGTCCTGGCTGCCGATATCAAAAAGGGCAGCTTTGGCGAACTGGAAAAACACAAGACCAAACCGGTTATTGTGGTATGCGCTAACGGTGTGTCCGCAGCCGATCCTGCTGCACAGCTTAACGCGGCCGGTTTTGAACAGGTTTTCATTCTGAAAGATGGCGTTGCTGGCTGGAGCGGTGAAAACCTTCCGCTGGTGCGCGGCAAATAATTCTGGAGACGAAGGTATGGCAAACGTTGAGATCTACACCAAAGCAACCTGTCCTTTCTGCCATCGCGCTAAAGCGCTGCTGAGCCAGAAAGGCGTGGACTATCAGGAAATCGCTATCGATGGCGACGCTGAAAAACGCGAAGAGATGATCAAACGCAGCGGCCGTACTACTGTTCCGCAGATTTTTATCGATGCACAGCATATTGGCGGCTGTGACGACCTTTATGCCCTTGACGGCCGCCAGGGCCTCGACCCGCTGCTGCAATAAGGCGGGCAAGTGGCGCAATAACGGATTATTAACCCATAGGATTTTAATATGTCAGAACAAAACAACACCGAGATGTCTTTCCAGATCCAGCGTATCTATACTAAAGATGTCTCTTTTGAAGCCCCGAATGCGCCACAGGTTTTCCAGAAAGAGTGGGAGCCAGAAGTGAAGCTGGATCTGGATACGGCTTCTACTCTGCTGACTGATGACGTATACGAAGTGGTTCTGCGCGTCACCGTAACCGCTACCGTGGGTGAAGATACGGCTTTCCTGTGCGAAGTGCAGCAGGCTGGTATCTTCTCCGTGGCCGGTATTGACGGTAACCAGATGGCGCATTGCCTGGGCGCATATTGCCCGAACATCCTGTTCCCTTATGCGCGCGAATGCATTACCAGCCTGGTTTCCCGTGGGACCTTCCCGCAGCTTAACCTGGCGCCGGTTAACTTTGACGCCCTGTTCATGAACTATCTGCAGCAGCAGTCAGGTGAAGGCGCCATTCCGCAACAGGATGCATAATGCCTGCCTCAATGAGTGTTCTCGGTGCCGGCTCGTACGGCACCGCATTGGCTATCACGCTGGCCCGTAACGGGCACGATGTGGTGATGTGGGGCCATAATCCACAACATCTGGCGCAGCTTCAGGCTGACCGCTGCAACGCGGCTTTTCTGCCCGATGTTCCTTTTCCTGATTCGCTAAGTCTTGAAAACGATCTGGCTACGGCAATCGCCGCCAGCCGGGATTTGCTGGTGGTTGTGCCCAGCCACGTATTTGGCGATCTGTTACAACAAATTAAACCGCATTTGCGTAGCGATTCTCGCCTTGTCTGGGCAACCAAAGGCCTTGAAAAAGAGACCGGAAGGCTGCTGCAGGACGTGGCGCGCGAAATTTTGGGCGACGATCTGCCGCTGGCGATCGTATCCGGCCCTACTTTTGCCAAAGAGCTGGCGGCAGGCATGCCGACGGCGATTGCCCTCGCCGCAACGGACGCAGCCTTTGCCGATGATTTACAGCAGCTGTTGCACTGTGGCAAAAGTTTCCGCGTATATAACAATCCTGATTTTACCGGCGTACAGCTTGGCGGCGCGGTAAAAAACGTTATCGCCATCGGCGCCGGTATTTCTGACGGCATCGGCTTTGGCGCCAACGCCAGAACGGCGTTGATTACCCGCGGGTTAGCAGAGATGACCCGATTGGGCGTGGCGCTGGGTGCCGATCCCGCCACGTTTATGGGTATGGCCGGACTGGGCGATCTGGTGCTGACCTGTACCGACAATCAGTCACGCAACCGCCGCTTTGGCATGATGCTGGGGCAGGGAATGGATGTGACGGCGGCGCAAAATAGCATCGGACAGGTGGTGGAAGGATTCCGAAATACCAAAGAAGTCAGGGCGCTGGCCGGACGCTGCGGCGTAGAGATGCCGATAACCGAGCAAATTTATCAGGTATTGTATTGCGAAAAAAACGCGCGAGAGGCAGCATTAAGTCTGCTTGGGCGTACACGGAAAGACGAAAACAGCATCAGCTGAGACAGGGAAGCGCCGCAGTATTCTGTTATTTGATGGGGAGTAGAGTCATGTCGTGTGTCGAGCCTGGAGCGGTCTGGGAGAGTATTAAAGAGGAAGCACGCGCGCTGGCGGAATGTGAGCCGATGCTGGCCAGTTTTTACCACGCCACGTTGTTAAAACACGATGATTTAGGCAGCGCACTCAGCTATATGCTGGCGAACAAGCTGGCTAATCCGATCATGCCTGCTATCGCTATCCGCGAAATCATACAGGAAGCCTATAAGCAGGACCCCTCTATGATCAAGTCGGCCGCCTGCGACATTCAGGCCGTGCGCCAACGCGATCCCGCTATTGATAAATACTCTACACCGCTGCTCTACCTGAAAGGATTTCATGCTTTGCAGGCTTACCGCATCGGTCACTGGCTGTGGAACGAAGGCCGCCGCGCGCTGGCCGTCTACCTGCAAAATGAAATTTCCGTCTCGTTTGCCGTAGATATTCATCCGGCTGCGAAAATCGGACGCGGCATTATGCTCGATCACGCAACAGGAATTGTGGTGGGGGAAACGGCCGTCATTGAAGATGATGTCTCTATCCTGCAATCGGTCACGCTGGGCGGTACGGGCAAAACCAGCGGCGATCGTCACCCTAAAATCCGCGAAGGGGTGATGATCGGGGCGGGCGCGAAAGTGCTGGGCAATATTGAGGTGGGGCGCGGCGCCAAGATCGGCGCCGGTTCCGTCGTGCTACAGCCCGTTCCGCCGCATACCACGGCAGCAGGCGTCCCGGCGCGCATCGTCGGTAAGCCCAGTAGCGAAAAGCCTTCAATGGAAATGGACCAGCACTTTAACGGTATGGTGCCGGGGTTCGAGTTCGGCGACGGTATTTAGTCTTTAATCAGCGCGCCTGCGTAATCCAGCTGGCGCCAGGCTTCATAAACCACCACCGAAACCGCATTCGACAGGTTCATGCTGCGGCTGTCCGGCTGCATCGGGATACGAATTTTCTGCGCGGCGGGCAGGGCGTCCAGGATCTCTTTGGGCAGCCCACGCGTTTCCGGGCCAAAAAGCAAATAATCCCCTTTCTGATAGCTTACGGCGCTGTGCGCAGGTGTCCCCTTGGTAGTCAGCGCAAACAGACGCTGCGGCTGCTCGGCCTGCAGAAAAGTGCCATAGTCGGCGTGGCGCTGGACGGCGGTAAACTCGTGGTAGTCCAGCCCGGCCCGGCGCAAGCGCTTATCATCCCAGGTAAAACCCAGCGGTTCGATCAGGTGCAGGCGGAAGCCTGTATTGGCGCACAGACGAATAATATTGCCCGTGTTCGGGGGAATTTCAGGTTCAAACAGTACGATATTCAGCATCAGCGGCGGCCCTCGTTCACAAGGGCCGCAGCATAGCAAATTCAGCTGTTGCTGGTATAGAGCGGCAGCCACAGCGTTAGCCGCAGGCCACCCAGCGGGCTGTCATCCGCTTTCACCCAGCCCCGATGCTGCTGAATGGCCGTTTCCACAATCGCCAGTCCTAAACCGGTGCCGCCAGATTCCCGGTCGCGCGCCTCATCGGTACGATAAAACGGTCGGAAGATCTGTTCGCGATCTTCCGCGCTGACGCCCGGGCCATCATCATCAACGTGGATAGTGATGCCCTGTTTATCCACGGAGAAGCTGACGACGATACGGCTATGGGAATACCGTAGCGCGTTACGCACAATATTTTCCAGTGCGCTGTCAAGCGCGCTCGGGTTACCGTACAGCGGCCAGGGTCCTGGCGGATAGGGCACTTCCAACGTCTTACCCATCTGCTCCGCTTCAAAACGGGCGTCATCCAGCACACCCGACCACAGATGATTGGCCTTCATCGCTTCGCTGACCAATGCGTTTTTGTGCTGGGTGCGCGACAGCACCAGCAAATCGTTAATCATGCCGTCCAGCCGTTGCGCTTCCATTTCGATGCGCTGTAGCTCTTTACCTTCGCCCTGGCGTCGGCGCATCAGCGCGGTAGCCAGCTGCAAGCGCGTTAGCGGCGTACGCAGCTCGTGCGAAATATCTGACAGCAGGCGCTGCTGTGCGGTCATCATTCGCTCCAGCGCGCTTACCATCTGATTAAAGCTGGAGCCCGCGGCAAGAAACTCCTGCGGGCCCGCTTCCAGCTCAGGGCGCTGACGCAGGTTACCCGCGGCCACGTCATCGGCCGCGTGCTTCAGCTTCCGCGCCGGTTTTGCCAGGCTCCATGCCAGCCAGAGCAACAGCGGCGAGCTAATCAGCATGGTCACTATCAGTAACAACAGCGGGCGGTCAAACAGCAGATTGACAAAATCCAGCTGCGAACTGCCGGCAGGCCTGATCAGGTAGAGCTGGTAACTGTCTTCACCGTCGCGCACGGAGAACGGTCCGAGCATTTCCGTTCGGCCATATTTCTTTTTCTGCGGATGATCGGCGTTATCGGACTGACCGATAAAATTGCGGATAACCTGCATCTCGTTATGCTGAGCGCCGATCACCCGTCCTTCGCTGGTGACCAGCAACAGGCGCTGACCCGGCGGTGCCCACTTGTCGATAGCGCGAAACAGCCTGCGCCACCACATTAAATCGTTGGGCGGATCCTGCATCAGCTCCGCCTCGACGTGTTGTTCAATCATGGTGCCCTGCCGCTGCTCGTTATCAAGCAGCGGCGTCATCTGACGGGTATCAAGTTTGGGCACCATCAGCACCAGCATCAGCACCAGCGCCAGGGTCAGCCAAAAAATGGCAAAGATGCGGGTGGTCAGGCTGGAAATCATGTAGCGGAAACCATCAGATAGCCCCGGCCGCGCAAGGTTTTAAACCAGGGATGCCCATCCTTACGGTCCGGCAGTTTGCGGCGCAGGTTGGAAATATGCATATCAATGGCGCGGTCAAACGGCGTTAAACGTTTACCCAGTACTTCCTGGCTCAGATGTTCGCGAGAAACCACCTGGCCCAGATGCTGCGCAAGCAGATAGAGCAGCGTAAACTCGGTACCGGTTAAATCCAGCGTCACCTCGTCAAAGCTGGCCTCCTGCCGCCCCGGATTCAGGCGAAGATGGTCCACCTCCAGCGTTGGGGAACTGCTGTCATGCTGCTGTTGCTGTTCGCTCCAGTTAGAGCGGCGTAAAATCGCGCGTATGCGAGCCACCAATTCACGATCGTTAAAGGGCTTGGGTAAATAGTCATCCGCGCCCAGTTCCAGTCCCAGCACTCGATCCAGTTCGCTGCCGCGTGCGGTCAGCATGATGACTGGCGTCTGGTGCTGCTGACGCAGCTCTTTCAACGTATCAATGCCGTTCTTTTTAGGCATCATGACGTCGAGAAGGAGCAGATCGACAGAACTATCCAACAGGGCCAACGCCTGCTCGCCGTCGCCAGCTACCAGAACGTCGAACCCTTCCATTTCAAGCAATTCTTTCAATAGCGAAGTCAATTCGCGATCGTCGTCAACCAACAGGATTTTATTCATTTTTTATCGCCCTCCACAGGCAAAATACCGTGAACGAATGCCCGCAATCCATGACTTTACGTAGTTTTACACCCCCTGACGCATGTTTGCAGCTGCCTCCGTAGACTGATTTTCGTTGAATCGAAATATGGAAACCAACCTGGGAGTTAACGATGCGCAAAGTTACCGCCGTCGTTGTGGTTCCGGCGCTGATGCTCAGCTTCTCCGCCGCATGGGCTACAGATGTGACGACGTTTGACGAGATGCATCAGGGCAGCGCGGTGCCAGGCAGTATGGCGCAAGTTCCGCAAAACCACATGTTTGACGGCATCAATCTCACCGAACAGCAGCGTCAGCAGTTACGGGATTTGATGCAGCAGGCCCGGCATGAGCGTTCTCCCATAAGTATTAACGATTTAGAACGGCTGCACGCAATGATTATTGCAGATAAATTTGATGAGGCGGGCTACAAGGCCTGCGTCGACAAAATTGCTCAGGCAGAAGTTGCGCGGCAGGTCGAGATGGCGCGGGTGCGCTACCAGATGTATCACCTGCTAACGCCGGCACAGCAAGCCGTTCTGAATCAGAAACACCAGCAGCGCATAAACGAAATGCGTCGGCTGACGGAAGTGCAGCATGTAACACCGCTTCAGGCTGTCAGCAGTACGGGCAGCAAGCAGTAGCAGAGTACCCCTGTTTTCCTTGCCATAGACACCATCCCTGTCTTCCCCCACATGATGTGGGGGTTTTTTTTATCAAAGATTTTTTAAATCTTTCCTGCCAAAACAATCCATTAAAAATCCGAAACGGCTTCTGAGCGTTTAAAAATAGCCGATTGGGGACAACGACAAGCCGACTCCTGAATCACGCTTATGCCCTTTATTTCGCTTGAAACCGGGCGGCGTTACTTTGTTAAGCCGGGTGAAACCAGGGCC
>NZ_DALZCD010000156.1:0-9964 GCF_031978025.1 Erwinia sp. | reverse complement strand
CGGCTGGAAAGGTAAGCGGGCATCCAGATCATCAGGCCGTAATAACCAAAGTTTTGCACTGAACAAAGGATAAAAATGCCCAGGCTGGCTTTGGCCGTTGCGGCGTCTTTAAACAGCAGCTTCAGCCTGGCGGCGAAGGATAATCCCTGGTGTACATCTACGTGGCGCGTAAAGCCTTCCGGTTCGCCCAGCCCACGGCGGATAAAAAACGATGCAGCTGCAGGCAGCAGCCCGACCAGAAACATACCGCGCCAGCCGATATAGCCCAGCAGCAGCGGCGTGATAAAAGCCGCCAGCAGCACCCCCAGCTGCCAGCCGATGCCAACCCAGGCGGAGGCACGGTTACGCTTGCTGGCGGGCCAGGCTTCAGCAATCAGCGCCATGCCGATGCCAAATTCGCCCCCCAGCCCCACGCCGGCCAGCGTGCGGTACGCCAGCAGATCCCAATAGCCCTGTGCAAACGCGCAGAGGCCGGTAAACACGGAAAACATCAGAATGGTAAAGGTCAGCACGCGAATGCGGCCCAGCCTGTCGCTAAGGTGACCGAACACAATGCCGCCAATTACCGCCCCAATCAGCGTCCAGGTGACCAGGGAGCCGGCCTGAGAGGGATTGAGCGCCAGAGAGAGGCTGATGGCAGGGAGCATAAATCCGAGGATCAGTAGATCGAAGCCGTCCATTGCATAGCCGCTAATCGCAGCCAGCATTGCTTTGCCTGGCGTTACGCCTTTTTTAGGTTGAGTCACGGGAGTGCCTTGCCGGTGTTAAGTGCGGCAAGTATAAATTATGAGCGCGGCCAGACCAACTGATAGCGTCAGGCTGGCTGCGCGGGCAAACGGGGGGTTCAGGCCGGCTTGTCGTCGCTTTCGCCGGTCAGCAGTTCGTCCAGCTTGTCGCCACCCACGTGACGGAAATCCTGCCCTTTCACGAAATAGAAGATGATTTCGCAAATATTCTGGCAACGGTCACCGATACGCTCGATAGCGCGTGCGCAAAATAGCGCGGTCAGCACGCTGGGAATAGTGCGCGGATCTTCCATCATATAGGTCATCAGCTGACGTACGATGCCCTCATATTCCTGATCGACCTTTTTATCTTCCCGATAAATTTCAATGGCTGCGTTCAGATCCATACGCGCAAAGGCATCCAGCACGTCGTGCAACATCTGAATAGTGTGGTAGCCCAGCGATTCCAGGCTTACCAACAGCGACTGATGCTGCTGCCCAAACTTTTCCAGCGCGGTGCGGCTGATTTTTTCCGCTACGTCGCCAATGCGTTCCAGTTCGGAAATGGTTTTGATGATCGCCATCACCAGACGCAGATCGCTGGCGGTAGGCTGACGCTTGGCAATAATGCGCACGCACGCTTCGTCAATCGATACTTCCATCATGTTGACCTTCTGGTCGCCATCGATCACGCGCTGCGCCAGCTCGGCGTCCTGGTTGTGCATGGCGACAATAGCATCCGTCAGCTGCTTTTCCACCATGCCGCCCATCGTCATCACCTGGGTACGAATGTGCTCCAGCTCGGCGTTGAACTGCCCGGAGATATGTTTATTCAGGTTGAGATTATCCATGCACTTCTCCAGTCAACTTAACCATAGCGGCCAGTGATATAGTCTTCGGTTTGTTTTTGGTGCGGTTTGGTAAACAGCGTATCCGTATCGCTGAACTCGATCAGCTCGCCCAGATACATAAAGGCCGTATGGTCGGAACAGCGCGCGGCCTGCTGCATGTTATGCGTGACGATCACCACGGTATAATCCTGTTTCAGCTCGGTGATCAGCTCTTCGATACGACCGGTAGAAATCGGATCCAGGGCGGAACATGGCTCATCCAACAGCAGTACTTCTGGACGGATAGCGATGCCGCGAGCGATACAAAGACGCTGCTGCTGACCACCAGAAAGGCTGTAGCCGCTCTGCTGCAGTTTATCTTTGGTTTCCGTCCACAGAGCCGCTTTGGTCAGCGCCCATTGTACGCGCTCATCCATTTCGGTACGGGAAAGTTTTTCAAATAAGCGCACGCCAAAAGCGATGTTATCGTAAATCGACATCGGGAACGGCGTCGGTTTCTGAAACACCATGCCTACGCGCGCACGAAGCAGGGCGATATCCTGACTGGCGGTCAGAATATTTTCGCCGTCCAGCAGGATCTCGCCTTCTGCACGCTGCTCCGGGTAGAGCGAAAACATCTTGTTGAACGTGCGCAGCAAGGTTGATTTACCACAGCCCGAGGGGCCGATAAAAGCGGTTACCTGGTTTTTAGCAATATTCAGATTGATGTTCTTTAGCGCATGAAACTGGCCATAATAGAAATTCAAATCACGAACCTGAATCATATTCCCGGAAATGTTGTCAGCCATTCTTTTTCTCTCTTATGCACGCCGCCGCAGCCACGCGTTGGATCAATGTTTGCTTTTGGCAAAAATCACGCGCGCCAGAATATTTAAAATCAGCACGCAGACGGTAATCAGCAGCACGCCTGCCCAGGCCAGGCTTTGCCATTCAGCAAACGGACTCATGGCGAATTTAAAGATCGTGACCGGCAGGTTAGCCAGCGGCTGCAGCATATCGGTACTCCAGAACTGATTGGAGAGTGAAGTAAACAGCAGCGGTGCCGTTTCGCCAGCGATGCGGGCCACGGCCAGCAGGATGCCGGTCAGAATGCCGGATACCGAAGCTTTCAGCGTAATGGCCGAGATCATTTTCCATTTAGGCGTGCCCAGCGCGTATGCCGCTTCGCGCAGGCTGTCCGGCACCAGCTTTAGCATGTTTTCCGTGGTGCGGATAACAACGGGGATCTGCAACAGCGCCAGCGCTACCGCACCCGCAAGTCCGGAAAAGTGCTGCATCCGTGCAACCACCAGCGTGTAGACAAACAGGCCAACCACGATAGAAGGCGCGGAAAGCAGGATATCGTTAATAAAGCGGATTGTTTCTGCCAGCCAGCCTTTACGGCCGTATTCCGCCAGATAAATACCGGCAAGGATGCCCAAAGGTGTGCCGACAATCGTCGACCAGAAAATCAGCAGGCCGCTGCCCAAAATGGCATTAGCCAGGCCACCGCCTGCCGTGTTAGGCGGCGGCGTGTTTTCCGTAAACAGCGACAGCGTCATGCCGTCCACGCCGCGCGTGATCGTTGCCCACAGGATCCAAATCAGCCAGAACAGGCCAAACGCCATCGTCAGCAAAGAGAGCGTCAGCGCAATACGGTTTTTCATCCGCCGCCACGCCTGCATTTTACGGCGTGAGGCTTCCAGTTCCGCGCGAGACTGCATGGCCATCATGCTCATGAGCGCGCTCCTTCACTTTTCGCCAGGCGAATAATCATTAGCTTTGAACAGGCCAGCACGATAAAGGTAATCACAAACAGGATCAGTCCCAGCTCCATCAGCGCGGCGGTATGCACACCTGATTCTGCTTCGGCAAATTCATTCGCCAGCGCAGAGGTAATGCTGTTACCCGGCATAAACAGTGAGGCACTGTCCAGCTGGTAGGTATTACCAATAATAAAGGTTACCGCCATGGTTTCGCCCAGTGCGCGCCCAAGCCCCAGCATGACGCCGCCGATAACGCCGTTTTTGGTAAACGGCAGCACGATGCGCCAGATGACTTCCCAGGTGGTGCAGCCGATGCCGTAAGCAGACTCCTTCATCATGACCGGCGTCTGTTCGAAAACGTCACGCATGACCGAAGCGATATAGGGAATGATCATGATCGCCAGAATAATACCGGCAGCCAGGATACCGATACCGAAAGCCGGGCCGGAGAACAGCGCACCGATAATGGGCACATTGGCCATCAGTTCGCCCAGCGGCGTCTGGAAATACGTAGCAAACAGGGGCGCAAAGATAAACAGGCCCCACATGCCGTAAACGATGCTGGGGATAGCGGCCAGCAGCTCGATTGCCACGCCCAGGGGACGGCGTAGCCAGTTTGGCGCCAGCTCGGTGAGAAACAGGGCAATACCGAAGCTTACCGGCACGGCAATGACCAGCGCGATAACGGAAGTTACAAGCGTCCCGTAAATCGGTACCAGCGCCCCAAACTGTTCGTTGGGGGCGTCCCAGGTTTTGGTCCACAAAAAGGAGAAGCCAAATTTCTGGAGGCTGGGCCACGAGGAGACAATCAGCGAGACAATAATGCCGCCGAGCAACAGCAGCACGATTAGCGCGGCCAGCTTAACCAGTGCACCAAAAATGAGGTCACCCCGCTTGCCGGGGGCTTTGAATGTCGGCCTGGATGTAGCCATAAAATTCCCGATAGTCAACGTCTTGGGCGGCACGTGGCCGCCCAAGACTGGCTGCTTTGCGCTTAGTACAGCGCTTTGCCCGAGCTGTCTTTAATAGTCGTTTTCCATGCGGCGCGGATCTGCTCTACGACGGAGTCTGGCAGGGCGGCATAGTCCAGGCTGGTGGTGACCTTGTTACCGTTTTTATAAGCCCAGTCAAAGAACTTCAGTACGGCGGCACCCTTTGCGGCATCAGCCTGGTTTTTTTGCATCAAAATGAAGGTGGTGGAGGTAATAGGCCAGGCGTTATCGCCTTTCTGGTAAGTCAGGTCCTGCGCGAAAGACTTGCTCCAGTCCGCGCCTTTCGCCGCGTCGCTGAAGCTTTGTTCGCTTGGGGCAACCGCTTTGCCGTCGGCATCCAGCAATTTGGTATAGGCCAGATTGTTTTGTTTGGCGTAAGCGTATTCCACATAGCCAATAGAGCCAGGCAGACGCTGTACGAAGGCGGCTACGCCGTCGTTACCTTTACCGCCCAGGCCGGCCGGCCAGTTAACGGTATTGCCTTTACCAATTTTACTGTTCCAGTCGCTGTTTACTTTCGCCAGATAGCTGGTGAACACAAAAGAGGTGCCGGAGCCGTCAGCGCGACGCACTACGTTGATATTGGCATCTGGCAGTTTGACGCCCGGGTTCAGTTTAGTAATGGCCGGGTCGTTCCATTTTTTTACGTTGCCGAGATAGATATCACCTACGGTTTTGCCATCCAGCGTCAGTTCACCCGATTTCACGCCAGGAATGTTTACTGCCAGCACGACGCCGCCGATCACGGTAGGAAACTGGAACAGACCATTTTTCTGCAGATCTTCTTCTTTCATTGGCGCATCGGACGCACCGAAATCGACAGTCTTAGCGATGATCTGTTTCACACCGCCGGAGGAACCAATGCCCTGGTAGTTAATCTGCGCGCCTGTTGCTTTGTTATACTCGGCTGCCCATTTGTTATAGACCGGTGCCGGGAAAGTCCCGCCCGCGCCCGTCAGGTTGTCGGCGGCAAAAGCGGAAACCGCGCTCAGCGACAGCGTGACGGCCACACAACGAGCCAGGTTTTTTTGCATCAGTGTCATATTCCCTCCAGGGGATTAAAGTCAGTCTTTATACTGTTTTAGTATGAATAATGATTGCTGCTGGAGGCAAAATAGGACAGTTTGATGACAGTAAAATGTCCGCTATATGACAGTTTTGTGACGGGTATCTTTTATACGGGGACCCTGGAAAAGATGGGCTCTTTTTTATGTTATTAAGCTTAGTCCGTTGCGGCTTCATGGCGCTAATAACGCACGCAGCGCAGATATATGGCCTGTCCGGAAACTTTATCGCGAGAGACCTGAATCGCCATCGCTTATCACTGTAGAAGCGTTATTGCCCTGCCTTTTCTCTGCAGAAAATTCATTTTTTATCCAAATTTCCATCGCCTGAGTCATTTATTATTAAACCCGAAGACGCGATGGAAGGCAGTTTTTTTTGCCTCGCTTTTTATGGAATGAAAGACACTATTAAGGGCAATTATTATGAAACACACAGCAAAAATAACCATCGGTAGCCTGCTGCTGGCCGCTACTGTCGGGCTGGCTCAGGCAGGAGAACAGCCGCCCTTCTCGGATCCTACTTTTACATCAGACAACGACAGGCTGATCGCCTATGCCGATCACGATGGGGCTTTTTACCCTTCCTTTGTTCGAATCAGGGACATGAGCGAGCTGATTGCCACTAATCAGGCGTTGCAGAAGAAGGTGGAGCAGCAGCAGGACAGACTTGAAAAGCTTGAGCGGCAGGAAGAAACAACGACAATGGATAAACAGTTTCAGGAGCTGAAAAAAAGCGTAGAGGAAAAAGACCGGGCAAACCGTGAATCCCAACAAACGGTGCAAAGTCTTAAGGATCAAATCAGCGATCTGAAAAGGACGCTGGATGAGGTTAAAAATAAAATTAAATAACGCGCCGACCTTTCAGAAGATCGGCGCGTTAGTCGGTTACTCTACCGTAACCGATTTCGCCAGATTACGTGGCTGGTCAACGTCGGTGCCTTTAATCAGCGCGACGTGGTAGGAGAGCAGCTGTAGCGGTACGGTATAGAAGATTGGCGCAATCATCTCTTCCACATGCGGCAGCGGGATAATACGCATGCCTTCGCTGGCCGCAAAACCCGCATCCCTGTCAGCGAACACATACAGCAGGCCACCCCGTGCACGGACCTCCTCAATGTTCGACTTCAGTTTTTCCAGCAGTTCATTGTTTGGCGCGACAACAATCACCGGCATATCGGCGTCGATCAGCGCCAGCGGCCCGTGCTTCAGCTCACCCGCCGCATAGGCTTCGGCGTGGATATAAGAAATCTCTTTCAGCTTCAGCGCCCCCTCCATTGCGATGGGATACTGATCGCCACGCCCCAGGAACAGCGCGTGTTGCTTATCGGAGAACTCTTCTGCCAGCGCTTCAATCTGCTTGTCCTGAGACAGCATCTGTTCGATACGGCTCGGCAGCGCCTGCAACCCCTGCACGATATCGTGCTCAACCTGCGCATCCATTCCTTTCAGGCGGCCAATCTTCGCCACCAGCATCAGCAGCACGGTCAGCTGCGTGGTGAAAGCTTTAGTGGAGGCCACGCCGATCTCCGTACCGGCTTTGGTCATCAGCGCCAGATCGGACTCGCGCACCAGCGAAGAGCCGCCCACGTTGCAGATGGCCAGCGAGCCAAGATAGCCCAGCTCTTTCGACAGACGCAGCGCTGCCAGCGTATCGGCCGTTTCACCGGACTGCGACAGCGTAATCATCAGGCTGTTTTTACGCACCGCCGATTTGCGATAGCGGAATTCAGAGGCGATCTCTACGTCACAAGGTACGTTAGCCAGCGCTTCAAACCAGTAGCGGGAGACCATGCCGGAGTTGTACGAGGTGCCGCAGGCCACGATCTGAATATGTTCAACCTGCGCCAGCAGCGCGTTAGCGTCAGGACCCAGCTCGGAAAGATCGATCTCGCCGTGACTGAAACGCCCAGCCAGGGTGTTTTTGATCGCCATCGGCTGTTCGTAAATCTCTTTCTGCATATAGTGACGATACGGCCCTTTGTCGCCCGCGTCATACTGCACGTTAGATTCGATTTCGCTGCGCTGTACGCGTTCGCCCAACCGATCGAAAATCACCACGTCACGACGGCTGATTTCTGCGATATCACCTTCTTCCAGATAAATAAAGCGACGCGTTACTGGCAGCAGCGCCAGCTGATCGGAAGCGATAAAGTTTTCACCTACGCCCCGACCAATCACTAATGGGCTACCGGAACGGGCAGCGACCAGCACGGCCGGATCGCGGCTATCCATAATGACCATACCGTATGCACCGCGTAGCTGCGGGATGACGCGCTGTACCACTTCGCGCAACGAGCCGCCTTTCTGTTTCTGCTCCCAATGCACCAGATGCGCGACCACTTCCGTATCCGTTTCGGAGGCAAAGCGATAGCCCAGCGCTTGCAGCTGCGCACGCAGCGGTTCGTAGTTTTCGATAATGCCGTTATGCACAACAACGATATGTTCTGAGATATGAGGATGCGCATTGGCTTCCGACGGCTCGCCGTGGGTGGCCCAACGCGTGTGCGCAATACCGGTACCGCCAGCGAGAGGCGTGGTTTCCGCCGCTTCAGCCAGTTTTTGCACCTTGCCTACACGACGAAGGCGAGTGGTCTGTCCTTCGGCAGTGACAACGGCCAGCCCTGCGGAGTCATAACCGCGATATTCCAGGCGACGTAATCCCTCTAACAGAATTTCTGCGATATCACGCTGCGCTACTGCACCAACAATTCCACACATAGTAGTTTTCCTGACGTTATGGCTTTTGCCATTAACTTTGTCTTCTGCCTGTTTGTTCCGGTATGTTCCGGTTCCCCGAGCCTTGTAGAGAGTGGGGATTATTTTTATGGGGGATGGCTGGCATCCCTTACTGCTATCGGGCGATCTTTGCCGCCCGTAAAATTATTTTTTCTTCGCCGGACGTTGCCAGTCGGTTTTGAGATTTTGCTCTTTACGATTGTAGGCCAGACCCGGCGCGGCGATATCTTTCATTACCGTGGTACCGGCGGCAATAGTTGTCCCGGCAGCAACCGAGACCGGCGCCACCAGCTGCGTGTCCGAGCCTACAAAGACGTCATCGCCGATTACCGTCAGTGATTTATTCGCGCCATCATAATTGCAGGTGATAGTCCCTGCTCCGATATTCACGTTAGCGCCAATCTCTGCATCGCCAAGGTAGCTAAGATGGCCGGCTTTAGAACCTTTGCCCAGCGTCGCCTTTTTCATTTCGACAAAGTTACCGACATGCGCGCCAGCAGCAAGCGAGCTGCCGGGACGCAGCCGCGCAAACGGGCCGACCGTGCAGTCTGCCGCCAGTTCGGCATTTTCCAATACGCTGTACGGGCTGATTTCGCAGTCGTCACCAATCACGCAGTTTTTCAGCACGCAGCCGCTGCCGATTTTAACGCGGTCGCCAAGCTGCACGTTACCTTTAATAATCACATTGGTGTCTATTTCAACATCGCGACCGTGCTTAAGCTCACCCCGAAGATCGAAACGCGCCGGATCTTTCAGCATGACCCCCGCCAGCAGCAGTTTTTCCGCCTGCTGAGCCTGATAAACACGCTCCAGCGTCGCCAGCTGCAGCCGGTTATTGACGCCGTCGGTTTCTGAGCTGCGCGCAGGCTGCACCGTTTCTGTGATGCGGCCTTCCTGATGCGCCATTGCGATGATATCCGTGATGTAATATTCGCCCTGAGCGTTGTCATTGGTCAGCTTGCTCAGCCAGCGCTTTAAGTCGCTGCCGTTGGCCAGCAGGATACCGGTGTTTATTTCACGAATTTCCTGCTGTTCCGGCGTGGCGTCTTTCTGTTCCACAATGCCCACGACCTGGCCCTGTTCGCGAAGGATGCGGCCATAGCCGGTGGGATTATCAAGAATGACCGTTAACAGCGCGATGCCGCCCTGCGGTTTAGCCTGGCGAAGGCGCTTTAGCGTTTCTGTGGAGATTAATGGCACGTCGCCGTACAGCATCAGGATATCTTCGTCATCGGCAAAATAAGGCGCGGCCTGCTGCATAGCGTGACCGGTACCCAACTGCTCGGCCTGCAATATCCAGTTCAGCGCGGGATCCTTCAGGGTCGACTGTAAACGCTCGCCACCGTGTCCGTATACCAGATGGACTTTATCAGCGCCCACGCCGTGCGCGGCGTCAATGACGTGTTGTACCATTGGTTTACCGGCCAAAAGATGAAGAACCTTGGGGAGATCGGAGTACATACGGGTTCCCTTGCCTGCGGCAAGGATGACCACGCTCAGCGCACTGTTTGACATAGATAGCCTGCTTGATGTTTAAGGTCTGCTTTCACGGCAAAAGTAAACCTATTTTGCGGCAGAAATACTACTTCTTTTACCGTTAAAAAATACTTTTACCTTCGCGAACAGAGGCAAGGTTCCTGACGCTTCCCTCGACAGAAGCAAGGGCACTGACGCTACAGTGACGCTTCCCTCAACAGAGGCAAGGGCACTGATGCTACAGTGACGCTTCCCTCTGCGCTGGCATAATATCATCAAAGCACACACATTCCTTGCCGTTGTAATGTTTTCTCTGGATGGGAGGGAAATATCAGAGCGCTCTTTTTTTAAACCACTCAGAAAATTTTTGCTGTA
>NZ_DALZCD010000155.1:0-10008 GCF_031978025.1 Erwinia sp. | reverse complement strand
ACTGGTGATAGCGTGCCATTTGCGCCGGCGTCTGCCGGTTAGGGCCGTTCTGTGCCAGCGAGGCATCGCCGATAATCCAGGGTTTCATCGCCGCCAGGTTTTCAATAAAGCGGCTCATATCCACCACCAAATCGCGCTCGACAGGAAAGTTAGCCAGCGGCTCCACGCGTATCCCTTGCGGATAGTGGCGCAGGAACGTTTTACAGGCGAGTTTCGGCACGCCGTCTACCATCATGCCGCAAGAGCCGCAGATAGCCATGCGGCAGGACCAGCGAAAGGAAAGGTCACCTGCCAGGTTATCTTTAATAAACCCTAACGCGTCCAGCAACGAGGTTTGTTCGTCCCAGGGAACCGCATAGGTGGCAAAGTAAGGGGCCTTATCCGTTTCCGGGTTATAGCGTTGGATGGCAATGTTGCAGTGCATCAGGTCAGCCATTCTGTGCCTCCTTATGTTCTGATTCCGCACCGTAAACGCGCTTAGCCGGTGGAAGGCGGGTAATCGATACCTTGCCCCATTCAATGGTTGGCGCTCCCTTTGCGTTGAAAAAACTCAGCGAGTGCTGCAAAAAATGGTCGTCATCGCGTTCGCGGCAGCCTTCATCCAGACGCTGGTGCGCGCCGCGCGACTCCTTACGCTCAAAAGCGGCGTGCGCCATACATTCCGCTACGTTCAGCCCGTGTTCCAGTTCAATGGCGTAAAGCAGCTCGGTATTGAACACGCTGGAGCTGTCGCGGATGCGGACACGGCTAAAGCGCGCTTTCAGCTCTGCCAGCTTGTCGATAGTCTGTTGCATCAGTTCCGGTGTGCGATAGATACCGCAGCCTTCTTCCATCGTCATGCCCATTTCATCGCGCAGAGTTGACCAGCGCTCATCGCCCGGTTGATTAACCAGCGCCTTCAGACGCTGTTCGCAGTCCCGGCTCTGCGCGTCCAGCGCGGCGGTACCGAAGTTGCGGTTTTCCAGCGCTCTGTTGGCGGCGTTTTCACCGGCCAGGCGACCAAATACCACCAGCTCCGCCAGCGAGTTTGACCCCAACCTGTTAGCACCGTGCAGGCCTACTGACGAGCATTCGCCTACGGCAAACAGCCCGCGTAAAGTGGTTTCACAATGGGCGTCCGTCGCGATACCGCCCATGGTGTAGTGCGCTGTCGGACGGATAGGAATAGGGCTGGTAACAGGATCGACACCGACGTAGGCTTTGCTCAGCTCGCAGATAAACGGCAGGCGCTCCAGCAGCTTTTTCTCGCCGAGATGACGCAAATCAAGGTGGACGACCTCGCCGCGCGGCGTATGAATGGTGCGGCCTTTTTGTGACTCATGCCAGAAAGCCTGCGACACTTTGTCGCGCGGCCCCAGTTCCATATATTTGTTTTTCGGCTGGCCGAGTGGCGTTTCCGGGCCCATACCGTAATCCTGCAGGTAGCGATAGCCGTCCTTATTGACCAGGATCCCGCCCTCACCACGGCAGCCTTCGGTCATCAGGATGCCGGAACCGGGCAGCCCGGTTGGGTGATACTGCACAAATTCCATATCCCGTAGCGCCACGCCATGACGTAGCGCCATGCCCATCCCGTCGCCCGTGACGATGCCGCCGTTGGTGTTGTAGCGATAGACGCGGCCCGCGCCGCCGGTGGCCAGCACCACCGATTTCGCCAGAATTTTTATTAGCGCGCCCTCCATCATGTTCATGGCAACCAGCCCGCGCGCCTCGCCGTTATCCACCAGCAGGTCCAGAACGAAATGCTCATCAAAACGGACAATCTGGGGGTACTTTAGCGAGGTCTGAAATAGCGTATGCAGCATATGAAAGCCGGTCTTGTCGGCAGCGAACCAGGTGCGTTCGATTTTCATGCCGCCAAAACGGCGAACGTTGACCGAGCCATCTTCACGGCGACTCCACGGGCAGCCCCAGATTTCCAGCTGGGCCATCTCCTGTGGGCAGTGCTGTACGAAGTAGTCCACCACATCCTGCTCACACAGCCAGTCACCGCCGGATACGGTATCCTGAAAATGCAGATCGAAGCTGTCATGGGCCTGCGTGACGGCGGCGGACCCGCCTTCAGCGGCCACCGTATGGCTACGCATAGGATAAACTTTTGAAACCAGCGCAATGGTAAGCGAGGGATGGGCCTCTGCAGCAGCGATAGCCGCCCGTAGCCCCGCACCACCAGCGCCGACTATTACCAGATCGGCAGTAAAAGTTTGCACGATATTCTCCCTGTCAGGCCGTTATAGAAAGGATGAGGGGAACGCCCTCGGTTAACGGAGACCGCAGTATAAAACCGGAGGTAGCGGGCAAAATTGATGTGCTCGGGCATACAGGTGAAAAAATGACGGTAATAATGGTAGGGCGTTAACGTTTTCCGCTGTGGACGAGGCTGCAGGCCCGCCGTTTTTTTCACGACGTAGGTTTGTTTGTACGAAGCGCCTCGGGTAGACTGCTTCACCCTGAACCCTGAGGAGTACAAAATATGAGCGATACGGCCAGCTGGCAGCCGAGCGCGCCCGTCACTAACTTGTTAAAACGGGCGGCGATAATGGCTGAAATCCGGCGTTTCTTTGCCGATCGTGGGGTGCTGGAAGTGGAGACCCCGGCGATGAGCCAGGCCACCGTAACCGACATTCACCTGTTTCCTTTTCAGACGCGTTTTGTCGGGCCGGGTGCGGCGCAGGGGCTGGATCTCTACCTGATGACCAGCCCGGAATACCATATGAAGCGGCTGCTGGCGGCGGGCAGCGGGCCGATTTTTCAGCTTTGCCGCTGCTTCCGTAATGAAGAAGCGGGACGCCACCATAACCCCGAGTTCACCATGCTGGAGTGGTACCGGCCGCATTATGATATGTATCGGTTAATGAACGAGGTGGACGATCTGCTTCAGCAGGTGCTGGAATGCGCGCCTGCGGAAACGCTCTCCTACCAGCAGGCCTTTCTGCGTCATCTGGAAATGGATCCGCTGTCTGCGGATAAAACGCAAATGCGTGAAGTAGCGGAAAAACTGGGCGTGGGCGATTTAGCTAACCGCGAAGAAGATCGCGACACGCTGCTACAGCTGCTGTTTGTCACTGGCGTTGAGCCGCAAATTGGCAAAGAGAAACCGGCGTTTGTTTATCATTTTCCAGCCAGCCAGGCGGCACTGGCGGAAATCAGTACTGAAGATCATCGTGTGGCTGAACGCTTTGAGGTTTATTTCAAAGGAATTGAGCTGGCCAACGGCTTCCGTGAGCTGACCGACAGCCGTGAACAACGCCAGCGTTTTGAGCAGGATAACCGCAAGCGAGCGGCGCTCGGCCTGCCGCAGCAGCCGATTGATACTCACCTGCTGGACGCACTGGCCCACGGAATGCCGGAATGTTCCGGTGTGGCGCTGGGGGTGGATCGCATTGTGATGCTGGCGCTCAAGGCATCGCAGCTGAGCGAAGTCATCGCTTTCTCCGTCGACCGCTGCTGATTTAGCCTGAAAAAAGGCCAGGGATTGCTCCCTGGCCTGCCTGTTTCTGGCGGGCTGTACAGCCTGCCTGACTCTTTTGTGCTTCCAGCCTCTGCATATCCAGTCTGCCAGACTCGCTTGTGCTTACCAGCCTCTGCATACCCAGTCTGCCAGACTCGTTTGTGCTTACCAGCCTCTGCATACCCAGCCTGCCTGGCTCGCCTGTTCTTCCTGCCTCTGCATGTCCAGTCTGCCAGATTCTTTTGTGCTTACCAGCCTCTGCATATCCAGTCTGCCAGACTCGTTTGTGCTTCCGGCCTGCGCAGGTACTGCCTATCTGCTTACTGTGCTGGCTCGCTTTTACAGTCCGCCTGATTTATACGTTCTGGCCGCCGGAGCGCCGTTGTTGACCGGTGTTTTACGTCCGATAGTTTCCATCCGCACCTGGAAAGGTGGGAAGGGCATCTCCAGCCCGTGCTCGTGGTAACCCTGTAGGATCAGCTGATGCAGTTCGTGACGCAGCGGCATCCTGTGCCCCATCTCCGCTGCATGAATACGCAGTTCAAACAGCTGAATGCCCTGTTGTAAATCCACCAGAAAGGCTTCCGGTGGCGGCGTATCAAGCACGTACTGACAGCGCTGCGCGGCGGTCAGCAGCACGTTGGTCACTTCTTCGCTGTTGGCCTCTGACGATGCCGGAATAGTCAGCACCACGCGCGTAACGGAATCGGAAAGCGACCAGTTAATAAACTGCTCGGTAATAAAGGCTTTGTTCGGCACGATAATTTCTTTGCGATCCCAGTCGGTAATCGTTGTCGCGCGCGTGTTGATGCGCGTAATGCTGCCGGTCAGGTCGCGAATGGTAACGGTATCGCCGATGCGGATCGGTTTCTCAAACAGGATAATCAGACCGGAAATAAAGTTGGCGAAAATCTCCTGCAGGCCGAATCCCAATCCCACACCAAGAGCCGCCACCAGCCATTGCAGCTTCGACCAGTCGATACCAATCATTGAGAACCCGGTCAGGCCGCCAACCAAAATCAGCGTGTATTTGGTTAGCGTAGTGATGGCGTAGCCGGTGCCAGGCGTCAGATTAAGGTGTTGGAGCAGCGCCAGCTCAAGCAGCGCTGGCATATTGCGCACCAGCTGAGTGGTAATAATCAACACCAGGACGGCGATCAGCACCGAGCCGAGCGTGATCGGTTCAAGGCTTTCCACGCCCTGTACCGTTGTGCTGGCATCCCACAGCCTGATATTTTCCAGAAAGCCAAACGCTGAATGGATCTCCGACCAGAGGACAATGACCGACACCAGCGCAATCAGCGTCAGGATGGAACGCACCAGCCGCAGCGACTGGGCGCTGATCGCATCCAGATCGATCACCGGTTCATCGACTTCGGTTTCCGGGCTTTGCGTCGCGGCAGTTTCTTCCTCGCCTTTAGCACGCTGTGCAAGAATCTCTGCACGACGGTTGCGTGCGCGATCGAAAGCGATGCGGCGGCGCTGAATAAGCATCCAGCGGCGGATAATGTGGTAAATGATCAGCAGCAGGAACCAGATTGCCAGCGAGGTTTCCACCCTGGCCAGCAGGGCCTGCGCGGTTGCCAGGTAACCAATACAGGAAGCCAGCGCGGCAATCAGCGGAATGCAGATCATCATGTTCCACAAAATATTGCTGATAAAGTTTTCGCCGTTGCCTTCTTTATCCAGGTAAAGAGGAATGCCCGCACGTTTCAGGCTGATGGTAACCAGGCTCAACGCGCCGCAGATCAGGATAAAGCAGAGGCGGCCCAGCGTGGCGGAAAAGTGGCGCTCATCCAGGTTATCGAAGCCTATCAGTAGCATGATCAGCGGCACCACAAAGCCGATGCAGAGCGTATAGAAACGCATCGCCCGCGCCACCCGATTATGCTGCCAGCGAAAATGCACAATAAACAGGCCTTTAGACCGGGCAAAGCCCGCACTGATCATAAAGGCCCAAAGCAGCGGCACGGTAGCGGTGATGCCATCGCCAATAGCCACGGCGACGGGGTAGGGCCAGGCGTGCTGTAAGCCATAGCCCAGCGCCATCCAGAGCACCGGCAGCGGCAGCGCAACCAGGATCGACCAGAACACGGTGCGCATGGTCAGCCCAAAGCGATCCTGGGTAACTTTGCCCACCTTACTGGCGGAACGGTCAAGGAAATCACGATAGTGGCGACGCGAGCTCAGGCTGAAGCCCACCAGCAATACCGCGCCGATAATGGGCAAAACGGTTTCCCGGTTGGTAATCATCATGACCAGCGCACCGCCCAGCTGGCCCAACGTATTCAGCGAGAGCAGATTACGTAAATCGCGCATCAGCAACAGCGGGAAGTTGAGGTGCACGGCGCCGACGTCGGCCGTCCAGAACAGATAGCGGTGCGTTGCTTCTTTGATCTCTCGCAGCGCATCTTCAAGCTGGCCGTTGGCGACTTTAAGCTTGGTGACTTCCAGGATCAGGTTATCGCTGCCGGAAAGCAGCGAGCCAATCAGCTCACGCTGGGTTTTTAGCTGGGCATCCAGAATCCGGTTCTGTTCGCTGGTGAGGGGCGTACCGTCATCCTGCCTGAGCTGACGCAGCTGTTGTTGACGTTCCAGCAGGTCTTCATAGTGCAGCCGCTGTACGCGCAGCTGGGCCATGTCGTTGTCCAACTGCTGCGGTTTAGGCATTTCCGGCAGGCGAGCGACCTGGGCACGCAGGGCCTCGCCCAGCACGGTGGACACGCCAAGCCACTGCGACTGCTCGCGGATAGTGCTCAGCGCCTGACGTACCTGAATAGTTTGATTAACGGCAGTGCGTTGCTGCGAGGCGACCAGATCCATCCGCTGCGCCTGTTCATTCAGGGCGGCGGACAGCTCGCGGTTAATACGAAATTGTTCGCTGAGTTTTTGTGGCAGTTCGCCGCTGTTTTCCGCCAGCTGTTCCGTTTTTTCCAGGGCGATTTCGGCTTCGCGCTGGCGACGGCTGTTCAGCTGATTGCGTAGCGCCTGCAAATACGCATCTAACTGGGTGGCCTTGCGCTGGTGAAGTTCTCCGCGCATACGCGCCAGTTCCTGGCGATTATTGGCGGAAAGCTGCGCCAGCTCCAGCTCGTCGACGCGGGCTTTGCGCGCCGCCGACTCTGCCTGACGGGCAGAGAGCTGCGCCTGGGCAACCGGCGTGCCGGGCGTTGGCTGAGCCTGAAGGCGCCGTTCGATTTCATTCAGCGCCCGTCGGGCATCGGTTTGCTGCTGCGGCAGCTGGGCCAGCGAGTCACTGATCTCCCTGGCTCGATCCTGTTCCTGCTGCGCCTGGCGACCTTCTTCCAGCAGCTGGCTACTGACCTGCAGGATCTCCTGATCCAGCTCCGCTGCCGTCATGGTATTGCTCACCGGTTTGCTGCTGTCACTCAGCGCAACCAGCTGCTGGCGTAGTTCGCGGGAAAGGCGCGGGAAGTCGTCAATAACCTGCTGATAGTCGCTGGCGTTGGCTTGAGACTTCTGCAGGTCGTCGAGCCAGTTTAACGCCGACTGCAGCGCATCGACGGTTTCCGCCTGATTGGGCGTGTCCTGAGCGGACTTTGCCTCTTCCAGAGCCTGTTTAATCTGCGCAGCGTCGGGCGCGCTGGCGGCCCAGGCGGGCTGGAGCAGCGTCCAGCCCACGAAAAGAATAACGATCAGGCGTAACATACGTCTCTGCTATGGATGATGTAAGACTTCTTCAGCACTGGTTTTTTGCAGTGCGATAGCCAGCGTCTGGCCCAGACGCGTAGTGGTTTCCGGCGTCAGGCTTTCCGCCAGTTTTACCTTACCTTCGGCGAACAAATTAATAACGGTGGAGCCGAGCTTAAAGCGGCCCATTTCCTGGCCTTTCAGCAGCACTACCGATCCTTCCTCATCCGCACCTGGCCAGCGCCAGCGTTTGATCACGCCTTCGCGCGGTGGCGTGATGGTGCCTGCCCAGACGGTTTCGATACTGCCTACAATGGTGGCGCCAACCAGAATCTGCGCCATTGGGCCAAATTCGGTATCGAACAGGCAGATAACACGTTCATTACGGGCGAACAGATTAGGAATGTTTTGCGCCGTCAACGGATTCACGGAGTAGAGATCGCCAGGCACGTAGATCATCTCACGCAGGATGCCATTGCAGGGCATATGCACGCGGTGATAGTCGCGCGGGGCTAAGTAAGTGGTGACAAACTCGCCGTTGCGGAACATATCGGCCATCGCTACGTCACCCGCCAGCAGCGCCTCCAGGGTGTAAGTGTGGCCTTTAGCCTGGAAAATACGATCGTCGTCGATGTGGCCCAGCTGGCTAATCGCGCCGTCGCACGGCAGCACCAGCAGGTTGGGATCGGTTTCAATGGGGCGGGCCTCGTCACGCAGCGGACGAACAAAAAAGTCGTTAAACGTCCGGTAGCTGGCGGTATCCGACTTTTGCGCCTCTTTCATATCGACTTTGTAGAACCAGACAAAAATATCAATAACGGCTTTAGTCAGCCAGCCGGCGCGCTTGCCTGCGCCCCAACCAGCCAGTTCAGTAAGGCCTTTTTTCGGCAAAACAGCATTCAGGCCGAGCTTCAGACGATCCAACACAATAGCCTCCTGGCTTTCTGAAATAATTAAGGGTGCGGATTGTAACAGCGTCCGTGCATTCCGGCTACGGCGCCCGCCGCGCGGATCTTCAGTCGCTGTTTTCAGAAAAACTGCGGCGCGTTTTTAACTGCATATCGGACATGCTGTCCAGGATTCGGTGGTAGTTGGCAAAACGCGACGCATCAATCTCCTGGCGTTCTACAGCTTCACGGATAGCACAGCCCGGATCGGTGTCGTGCTTGCAGTCACGAAATTTGCAGTGACCTAAAAACGCACGAAATTCGACAAATCCTCGGGTAATTTGTTCCGGTTCCAGATGCCATAAACCGAATTCGCGCACGCCCGGGGAATCGATAACGTCACCGCCGTTAGGAAAGTGGTAAAGACGGGCGGCAGTAGTGGTGTGCTGGCCAAGGCCGGAGACGTCAGAAACATCATTGGTCAGGATTTCCACTGCCGAGTCCAGCCCCAGCAGCGCGTTAAGCAGGCTCGATTTGCCTACGCCTGACTGACCGGCAAAAATGCTGACCCGATCAACCAGTGCGGCTTCCAGCTCGCTCAGGCCCTGCTTGCGATGGCTGGAAACCATGATGACGCGATAGCCGATCTTGCGATAAATAGTCATCTGCTCTTCGACAAAGGCTCTGCCTTCGTCATCCAGCAGATCCGTCTTGTTCAGCACCAGCAGCGGTTCGATATCCAGCGTTTCGCTGGCTACCAGATAGCGGTCGATGATATTCAGCGACAGCTCCGGCAGAATGGCCGAGACGATAACGATCTGATTGATATTCGCGGCAATAGGCTTTACGCCATCGTAGAAATCGGGACGGGTCAGCACTGAAGTGCGTTCATGCACCGCTTCCACGATACCTTTAGCGCTCTGCACGCCGGGCCGCCAGAGTACGCGGTCGCCGGTTACCAGCGAACGAAGGGTGCGGCGAATATTACAGCGGTGGACGCTGCCGTCAGCATCTTCCACATCGGCGTGCATGCCAAAACGGCTGATCACTACGCCATCGCGCGCCTCACCAAACAGGCTATCGTCCGGCTCCGGCTTGTCGGCGCGCTGCTTCAGGCGGCGCTCATGGTTGGCACTGACGCGACGTTGCTGACCTTTAGACAGTTTGTTTTTACTCACTCTTCCTCACAGGCTTAGCTTCGCCCTGACAGGGCAAAACGTTTATGATACACCCTAACGTATGATGATATAAGCCACGGCGAGAAACCCTATGACAGTAAATGCCAGTAATCTGATCTGGATTGACCTTGAAATGACCGGCCTGGACCCGGAACAGGATCGTATTATCGAAATCGCCACGCTGGTGACCGATGCCGATCTGAATATTCTTGCGGAAGGCCCGGTGTTTGCCGTCCATCAGTCCGATGCGCAGCTGGCGCTGATGGACGAGTGGAATGTTAACACCCATACCGGCAGCGGGCTGGTTGAGCGAGTAAAAGCGAGTCAGTACGACGATCGCGCCGCCGAGCAGGCAACGCTGGCGTTTCTGAAAAAGTGGGTGCCGGAAAACAGTTCCCCTATCTGCGGCAACAGCATCGCTCAGGATCGCCGTTTCCTGTTTAAATATATGCCGGAGCTGGAAGCTTACTTCCACTATCGCTATCTGGATGTCAGTACGCTCAAGGAGCTCGCACGTCGCTGGAAACCGGAGATACTCGCGGGCTTTAAAAAGCAGGGCACTCACCAGGCGATGGATGATATCCGTGAGTCGGTGGCCGAGCTGGCTTATTACCGCGAGCACTTTATCCAACTGTAGTAACAGAGTGCTGACAAAGTTAGCGTTATGCTGGTTTTGTCAGCAGTCAGGCGACAAAGCGAAAAAAAGTCGGCTCGCAGGCTTGCGGCGATTCTCATTTCTCGTATAATGCGCTCCCCGTACAGGAAGAGTTTTTACCTGATACGCAGAGCGGGAATAGCTCAGTTGGTAGAGCACGACCTTGCCAAGGTCGGGGTCGCGAGT
>NZ_DALZCD010000154.1:0-10028 GCF_031978025.1 Erwinia sp. | reverse complement strand
TGGTGCTTTGCGTACGGGAAACGCCGTTGCACCTTGGGCATTTACGTATGATGACCACGGCAGTGGAGCTGGGCGCGATTATTATGCCGCCCGTGCCGGCTTTCTACCATCGTCCTGAGAACGTGATGGACATCGTTGACCAGACGGTTAACCGCGTGCTGGATCAGTTTGATATTGAGCTGGATAAGGACCTTTTCACGCGCTGGCAGGGTGCATAGACGCCAGTCTTACGCACGCTTCTGGTGCACTTTCCGTGATAAAAACGCTTTGTGTGCAAAATATGCACCAAAGCGAGGCATTTCTCTTCTACACTCCTGCTATCGGGTCGCGTTTTTTTAACCTTTCTGCGCATCGGCGCCCCCGCGCGACCGCCTGATAAAGATGGCATGAAATCTGCACGTCTAAGCGCTGGCCCATTCATCATAAAAGTGACTCTGAGGATAATCTATGAAAAAGAAGGTTATGGCTCTTTCTCTGCTGCTGGCGCTTTCTGCCGGAAGCGCGCTGGCCGCCGTGCCAACCACGCTGCGGTTCGGCAACGATCCAACCTATGCTCCTTTTGAGTCTAAAAATGCTCAGGGCGAACTGGTGGGCTTTGATATCGACCTGGCGAACGAAATTTGCAAGCGCATTCAGACCAAATGCACCTTTGTCGAAAGCGATTTCGACGCGCTGATCCCCTCTCTCAAGGCGAAAAAAATCGATGCGATTATTTCTTCGCTTTCTATTACCGAAAAGCGCCAGCAGGAGATCGCCTTCTCCGAGAAGCTTTATGCCGCCAATGCCCGACTGATCGCGCCGAAAGGCTCCAAAATCGAACCGACGGTCGCGTCGCTGAAGGGCAAAACCATTGGCCTGCTGCAGGGAACTACCCAGGAAACTTATGCTAACCAGTACTGGCGTGCGCAGGGCGTGACTGTCACGCCTTATGCCAATCAGGATCTGGTTTATCAGGACCTGACGGCAGGACGCATTGATGCCGCGTTTCAGGGCGAAGTCGCCGCCAGCGAAGGCTTTCTGAAGCAGCCGGTAGGCAAAGATTACGCTTTCGCCGGCCCGGCGGTGAAGGACGAAAAAATCTTTGGTATCGGCACCGGTATTGGCCTGCCGAAAGAGAGCACCGAGTTGAAAGCCGCTATCGATAAAGCCATTGCGGCTATGCGCAAAGACGGCACCTATGACAAGCTGGCAAAAAAATATTTCAGCTTTGACGTCTACGGCGGCTAAGAAAACCTGTCAGGGGGCGGCGCTGGCGGCCCCCAATTTGTCCCACGCGGCGGGGCAAACGCCTTAAATCAGACGGGAAACTTCTTATGCTGTATGGCTACTCGGCAATTATTTTCAAGGGCGCTATGGTCACACTGGAGCTGGCGCTCTGTTCAGTGCTGCTTTCGGTCGTGCTGGGCCTCATCGGCGCTGGCGCGAAGCTTTCCGGGCGACGTCCGCTGGCAATGCTGTTTGAAGGTTACACCACGCTTATTCGGGGCGTGCCCGATCTGGTGCTGATGCTGCTGATCTTCTATGGTCTGCAAATCGCGCTTAATCAGCTCACCGGTTTTATGGGCCTCAGCCAGTTCGATATCGATCCCATGACGGCGGGTATTATTACGCTGTGCTTTATCTATGGGGCCTATTTTACGGAGACATTTCGCGGGGCCTTTATGGCCGTGCAGAAAGGGCAGATTGAAGCCGCTACCGCCTTTGGTTTTACCGCCACCCAAACGTTTCGCCGCATCCTGTTTCCGGCGATGATGCGCTACGCGCTGCCCGGTATTGGCAATAACTGGCAGGTCATCCTTAAGGCCACCGCGCTGGTTTCACTGCTGGGGCTGGAGGATGTGGTGAAGGCTACGCAGCTGGCGGGCAAAAGCACCTGGCAGCCATTTTATTTTGCCCTCGTTGCCGGCGCGGTTTACCTGATTTTCACCACGCTCTCTAACGGCGTGCTGTGGTGGCTGACTCGCCGCTACTCGGTGGGCGTGAAGAGGGCGGACTTATGATCGACATTTTACAGGAGTATGGAAAAGCGCTGCTGTGGTCGGATGGCTATCGTTTTTCCGGCGTGGCGATCACGCTCTGGCTGCTGATTATTTCCGTGGTGCTGGGCGGCAGTCTGGCGATCCTGCTGGCGATTGCGCGCGTGTCGTCCATTAAGGCCGTCAGTTTCCCGGTCTGGCTGTTTACCTATCTGTTTCGCGGAACGCCACTGTATGTACAGTTGCTGATATTTTATTCAGGCATGTACACATTGGATGTGGTTAAGGGCAACGATTTACTTAATACCTTTTTCCGCAGCGGCCTGAACTGTACGCTGCTGGCCCTGACGCTGAATACCTGCGCCTATACGACAGAGATTTTCGCTGGCGCCATTCGTGCTGTGCCACACGGTGAAATCGAGGCGGCGCGAGCTTACGGCTTTTCTACTTTTAAGCTCTATCGCTGCATTATCCTGCCTTCGGCACTGCGCATTGCGCTACCCGCCTACAGCAATGAGGTGATCCTGATGCTGCACTCTACGGCGCTGGCCTTTACCGCGACCGTACCGGATTTGCTGAAGGTTGCACGCGATATCAATTCTGCCACCTATCAGCCTTTTGTCGCTTTTGGCATAGCAGCCGTGCTTTATCTGATCATCTCTTATGTCTTAATCAGTCTGTTCCGCAAAGCGGAACAACGCTGGCTGGCGCATATAAAACCTTCGACCCATTGAGTAGACCTATGTCCAATAAATTACACGTCAGCGAGTTGCACAAACGCTACGGCGATCATGAAGTGCTGAAGGGCGTCTCGCTTCAGGCAAAGGCGGGAGATGTCATTACGATTATTGGCTCTTCCGGTTCGGGGAAAAGCACTTTTTTGCGCTGCATTAATTTTCTGGAGAAACCGAGTGAAGGGGCGATTACCGTTAATAATCAGCCCATTAATCTGGTGCGCGACAAAGATGGCCAGTTAAAAGTGGCTGACAAAGAACAGCTGCGGGCGTTGCGAACCAGCCTGACGATGGTGTTCCAGCACTTTAATCTCTGGAGCCACATGACGGTGCTGCAAAACGTGATGGAGGCGCCCATTCAGGTGCTGGGCCTGAGCAAAGCCGAGGCGCAGTCGCGCGCCATCCGCTATCTGGATAAGGTCGGCATTGACGAGCGGGCACGGGCAAAATATCCGGTTCATCTGTCCGGGGGCCAGCAGCAGCGTGTCTCAATTGCTCGCGCGTTAGCAATGGAGCCGGAAGTTCTGCTATTTGATGAGCCGACCTCGGCGCTCGACCCGGAGCTGGTGGGTGAAGTGCTGAGGATTATGCAAAAGCTGGCGGAAGAGGGCAAAACCATGGTGGTGGTGACGCACGAGATGGAATTCGCCCGCCACGTTTCCAGCCACGTGATTTTTTTGCACCAGGGCAGAATAGAAGAGCAGGGACCGCCGGACGAGCTGTTCAACCGGCCGCAAAGCCCGCGGCTGCAGCAGTTTTTAACGGGCGCATTAAAGCAGGACGCTACACCACGTCCGCCAGTGCCTCATCCAGCTGATACCAGCGGAATCTGAAGCCTGACGCTTCCAGGCGTTCCGGCAGCACGTGCTGACCGCCCAGCACCAGCACCGACGACTCGCCCATCATCAGTTTAATGGCGCTGGCGGGCGTGCGCATAAAGGCGGGGCGGTGCAGCGCGTGGCCCAGTAGGGCAGCGAACTGCTCATTGCGTACCGCGTAGGGCGCAACCATATTAAACGGCCCGCGCAGATCGGGATTGTCCAGTAGCCACAGGATGGCATTCAGCATATCTTCCAGGTGGATCCACGGCATATATTGCTGTCCATTGCCGAGAGGGCCACCGATGCCCAGCTTAAAGGGCAGCTTCATTTTACTGAGCGCGCCGCCGGTTTTAGCCAGCACCACGCCGGTACGCAGCAAACAAACCCGAGTCCTGTCGCTGTCGGCTGCCCTCGCCAGGGCCTCCCAGTGCGCGCACAGCTCATGGGTAAATTCAGGGTGGCCCGGGTCGTCCTCAGTGAGCACCATATCGCCGGTGTCGCCGTAAAAGCCAGTGGCTGAACCGGAAATAAAAACGTTCGGCGGGGTGGTGCTGGCATTGATCAGCGTGGCCAGTTTTTCGGTTATCTGCCAGCGACTTTCACACAGATGCTGCTTTTGCTGCTCAGTCCAGCGTTTGTCGGCAATAGGCTCACCGGCCAGATTGATGACGGCGTCCACGCCGTCCAGATTACGTTGCTGATCCAGCCCGGACCACAGGCTGACTTTTTCACCCAGTTTTTGCCGCGCGCTCACGACGTCGCGCGTGACCACGCTTACACTGTCGCCGCGGGATAAAAGACGAGGAATCAGATGGCTGCCGATCAGGCCGGTGCCGCCCGTGAGTAAAATATGCATGTTTTTGTTCCTCAAAGGGTGTCGTCAATGCCATAAGCTTAGGCGAAGTTGACCGGAAAGTGCGTCGTGCAGTAGCAAAGTGGCAAAGTGATACAGGCTGACGCCGCGCGATGATTGCCTTCTGGCGAAAAAATGGGTAAACAGGTTGCAGACGCCGCTTAATAAGGAACTCAGGATGCACTATCCCAACGTTGTTTTGTGGTCAGATGCCTGTTTTTTTAGCCCCTACGTCATGTCTGCCTTTGTCGCACTAAGTGAAAAGGGCGTACCGTTTTCGATAAAGCGGGTCGATCTTGCCAGCGACCAGCACCTTGAGGCGGCCTATGGTATGCGCTCCCTGACGCGCCGCGTGCCCACCCTGCAACTGGATGATTTTATGCTTTCTGAATCCTCCGCCATTGCCGAATATCTGGAGGAACGCTTTCCCGCACCGGAGTTTGAACGGCTTTATCCGCAAGGCCGGGAAAAGCGCGCCAGGGCCCGGGAGATTCAGGCCTGGCTGCGCAGCGATTTCCTGCCGCTTCGTCAGGAGCGACCCACCGAAGTGCTGTTTGCCAATGAAACTTTTGCGCCGTTGTCGGCGGCCGCACAGCAGTCGGCCCACAAGCTGATCGCTGCCGTTGAAACGCTGTTGCCGTCGGGCCAGCAAAATCTTTTTGGCGAGAGGTCGATAGCGGATACGGATTTAGCGATAATGATTAACAGGCTGGCGCTGCATGGCGACAGCGTACCGAGGCGCGTGGCGGAGTACGCCCATTTTCAGTGGCAGCGTGCGTCGGTGCAGCTTTGGCTGTCTGAATCTTCTAAAGATACCGCAGAATGACACTGCGGGATCAATATCTTAAGGCGACCCGTGGCAGACTGCGCGGGCAGGCATCAACGAGCGCGAAGGCGCCAGACAAGTAAGGGTTAGGGATGGTGGAGCAAGACAGCGGCACGGAATGGGTTGATATCGTTAATGAAGATAACGAAGCGATCGCAAAGTCCAGCCGGGCGCAGATGCGTGCGCAGTGTTTACGTCATCGTGCCACCTATATCGTGGTGCATAACGGGGCGGGAAAAATCCTGGTGCAGCGACGGACGCAGAACAAAGACTTTATGCCAGGCATGCTGGATGCAACGGCTGGCGGCGTGGTGCAAAGCGGTGAAGAAATGCTGGAATCAGCGCGTCGGGAAGCAGAAGAAGAGTTGGGCATTGCCGCTGTGCCTTTTGCCGAACACGGTTTGTTCTATTATGAAGATCAGCATTGCCGCGTGTGGGGAGGCCTGTTTAGCTGCGTGTCTCACGGACCGTTTGCGATGCAGGAAGAAGAGGTCGAAGAGATTTTTTGGATGACGCCGGAAGAGATCACCGGCCGCTGCGACGAATTTACGGATGACTCGCTGAAGGCGCTGTCGCTGTGGCTGAGCCGCAACGGCGAACAGAATCGCTAAAAAAAAGGCCGCATAAGCGGCCTTTTTAACGCGTGTCCGGACTTAACGCGTTTCGCGTACGGCCAGGTGAGGCTGTGTTTTACGACCCAGCATGCCCATCCAACCAGCGATGGCGGCTTCCACCAGCAGCGTGATCAGGGCGATCCAGCTGGCTTTCGCCGTGGCAGCCGCTGCCTTTTCGCCAGCTTCGCGAGCTTTCTGCTCGGCCTGTTTCTTCAGCTCTTCATATTTCTTGTAAGCCTGCTCATAGCTCTGTTGAGTCTGAGCAACGATCTGATCGACTTCCTGATCGCTTTTACCGGTACGGGCTTTAATAATGTTTTTCAGCGCGTCGACATCGGCAGCCTGAAGGGTCGCCTGGTTACGCTGTACCACACCGGAGAACCAGTTGGTTAAATCCGTATCGGCATTCTGCTGATCTTTAGCGGTATTCTCAGCCTGATTTTTTGCGGTATTCGATTCTTTGTTCGCGTCCTGCTGCAGTTTTTCCGGCTGCAGTTCTGGCTTGCCGGTCTGACGCAGCGTGGTTTCCAGCTCGTTTTGCAGGTTGTTCAGGTCAATATTGTTTTCCTGCAGTTTCTGTTTGATATTCTGTCCGACAGAAGGCGCGACGGTTGAAATGCCGTTACCCAGCATAGTAAAGCCGGAACCAATAACGCTGGCGGTGCCGCTAACGGCGCTGCTCAGTACCACAGCGAATAGCCAGACGCAGACCAGTGTATTCACTGCCCACATCAGAAGTCCGTGCAGCGCGCCTTCACGCTGTGCCAGACGGCCGGTAATATAGGCGCCTGCACCCACAGAGATCAGCATGCTAAGCCCTGTCCAGATCGTTGCGCCCGTGCCTAAGCCTTCAAGCGGGTTTTGTTCTTTCAACGGGTCGATGGTGGTCGCGCCAATTGCCGTCCCCAGTATGGTTAACAGCAAATAAATAACCACAGAAAGAACCACGCCTGCGAAAATAGCGCTCCATGAAATACGTTTTAGCGGAATACCGCTATTTACGTCATTGTAAACCGGATGAATGTGGTGATCGCTCATGAGAGAACTCCCTTGCCTGATATAGGTGTTGTTCCTGAAGATATTATTATCGAAAAGACCCTGTCTCTTGCCATGATAAGCCTGGCACCGGAACCTGTATTCTACCAGGAATAATTTACTCTGGATTTTTTCTATTTATTATCAATAAGATGTTGGTGGTTTTTATAAGGAGGGGGACATGATTTCAGCGCGTACGCAAATAGCGGGGTTAATGTTATTCCAGCGGAATGGCTTTTTTATTTACGCAAAAAAAAGCGGATCTTTCGATCCGCTTTAATTTAAAGGCAACGTTAGCTTTCGGCCTGTTTCGCCTGAATGGCGGTAAGGGCGATAGTATAAACAATATCGTCTACCAACGCGCCGCGAGACAGATCGTTAACCGGCTTACGCATCCCCTGCAGCATGGGTCCGATGGAAATAAGATCGGCGGAACGCTGAACGGCTTTATAGGTGGTGTTACCGGTATTCAGGTCCGGGAAGATAAATACCGTGGCACGGCCAGCAACCGGTGAATCCGGCGCTTTGGATTTGGCGACGTCGGCCATAATAGCGGCATCGTACTGGAGTGGACCGTCGATCACCAGATCCGGGCGTTTCTCCTGAGCGATGCGTGTAGCCTCGCGCACTTTTTCCACGTCGCTGCCCGCGCCCGAGTTGCCGGTCGAATAGGAAATCATCGCCACGCGCGGCTCAATGCCGAAAGCAGTCGCGGAGTCGGCGGACTGGATAGCGATTTCAGCCAGCTGTTCAGGATTCGGATCCGGGTTGATAGCGCAGTCGCCATAAACCAGCACCTGTTCCGGCAGCAGCATAAAGAACACCGAAGAAACCAGCGAACTGCCCGGTGCGGTTTTAATCAGCTGCAACGGTGGACGAATGGTATTGGCCGTGGTGTGTACCGCGCCAGAAACCAGGCCGTCCACTTCGCCGCTTTCCAGCATCATCGTGCCCAGCATCACGTTATCTTCCAACTGCTCCTGCGCCACAACTTCGGTCATACCTTTGTTTTTACGCAGTTCAACCAGGCGAGGAACATAGTTTTCCCGTACCTGCTGCGGATCGACAATGACAATACCTTTACCCAGTTCGACGCCCTGGGCCGCAGCTACACGCTGTATTTCATCCGGATTGCCCAACAGCACGCAGGTGGCGATGCCGCGCTCGGCACAAATAGCAGCCGCTTTTACCGTGCGCGGCTCGTCGCCTTCCGGCAGAACAATGCGCTTGCCGGCATGGCGAGCCAGTTCGGTCAGCTGGTAGCGGAAGGCTGGCGGTGACAGACGACGGCTGCGCTCGGAAGCCGCCGTCAGCGAGTCAATCCAGTCGGCGCTGATATGGCTGGCCACGTATTCCTGGACACGCTCCACACGCTGGGTATCGTCGCTGGGCACTTCCAGATTAAAGCTTTGCAGGCTCAGCGAGGTCTGCCAGGTATTGGTCTTAACCATAAACACCGGCAGGCCGGTAGCAAAAGCTCGCTCGCACAGACGCTGAATAGGCGCGTCGATCTGGTAGCCACCGGTCAGCAGGATAGCGCCAATTTCTACGCCGTTCATCGCTGCCAGACAGGCAGCAACCAGCACATCGGGCCGGTCTGCGGACGTCACCAGCAGCGAGCCTGGACGGAAATGTTCCAGCATATGAGGCAGGCTACGGGCGCAGAACGTGACCGATTTCACACGGCGCGTGGCGATATCGCCTTCGTTAATAATCTGCGCATTGAGATGATGACACATATCAATAGCGCGAGTAGCTATCAGATCGAAACTCCATGGGACGCAACCCAGCACCGGCAGCGGGCTGTTGGCGGACAGCTGCTGAGGATCAATATTGGCGATGTTAGCCTTGGTGGAGTCGTCGAAAATTTCTGACAGGTCGGGACGGGTGCGACCCTGCTCATCGACTGGCGCGTTCAGCTTATTGACAATGACGCCCGTGATATTTTTATTTTTGCTGCCGCCAAAACTGCTGCGGGTCAGCTTGATGCGCTCCTGCAGGGCTTCCGGCGAATCGTTGCCGGGCGACATCACAAACACGATCTCCGCGTTCAGCGTCTTAGCGATCTCATAGTTCAGTGCAGAAGCGAACTGATGCTTGCGTGTCGGTACCAGGCCTTCTACCAGCACTACTTCTGCATCTTTAGTGTTCTCATGATAGCGTGCAATGATCTCTTCCATCAGCACGTCCTGCTGATTCGCGCCGAGCAGCGATTCGACGCGGCTCATCTGCAGCGGTTCGGCAGCCGGGATGGCAGAGTTTTTACGGATAATCAACGTGGTCTGGTCAAGCGAGTCGCCGCCGGTACGTGGCTGGGCAATAGGTTTGAACACGCTCAGACGAACGCCTTTACGTTCCATCGCGCGGATAACGCCAAGGCTGACGCTGGTAAGACCGACGCTGGTGCCGGTAGGGATGAGCATTATGGTACGAGACAAGGTAAACCTCTCATAATTAAACCCGTTGTGCCGGTGCTTTAGCGATAGCTGCCGAAACAGCGGCGTGGGTTTCCTGGTGTCTGAAACAACACCGTCAGACTGGGCTGACGGTGGGCGCTTAAGCGGTTAAGCGGCTGGCATCTTGCGCAATGACCAGCTCTTCGTTAGTGGGAATGACAATAGCAGGTCGGGTGCCTTCTTTATTGATAAAGCCGGCTTTGCCGAAGCGAGCGGCGAGATTACGGTCATGATCGGTTTCAAAACCCAGCAGCGCCAGTTTATTCAGCGTCAGTTCGCGCACCATCGCAGCGTTTTCGCCAATGCCGCCGGTAAAGATCACCGCATCCAGTCGACCTTCCATCAGGGCGGTGTAGGAACCGATATATTTGGCAAGGCGGTGGCAATAAACATCCATTGCCCGCTTCGCGTCTTCTTTAGTCGTGTAGTTTTCTTCCACGTAACGACAGTCACTGGTTACGCCGGTCAGGCCAAGCAGCCCGGACTCTTTGGTCAGCATCTTATTGATCGCATCGACGCTCATGCCCAGCGTGTCGTGCAGGAAGAAGATAATTGCCGGATCGATATCGCCGGAGCGGGTGCCCATCACCAGACCTTCCAGCGGCGTCAGGCCCATTGAGGTATCCACGCACTCGCCGTTACGGATTGCGCTAACAGATCCGCCGTTGCCCAGGTGACAGGTAATGATATTGAGTTCATGCAACGGCTTGTTC
>NZ_DALZCD010000153.1:4645-10052 GCF_031978025.1 Erwinia sp. | reverse complement strand
TACGCTATGCGACAGGTTGACGGGCCGCGATCCCAATACACTGGTCGGCTTGCCGTTGATTGCGCTGTGTGGAATGCTGCGTGAGGCGGGAATGGATCCATTGGGATAATGCATACTGGTCGCGCGATATAAGGCTCTCATGACTCAGGCCGCTTTACCGCTGAAGTAAATCGCCATTATGACCTGACCGGCCAATAAGAGCCTGCCCGCTGGGGGTGAGCAACCACAGAGGCCGACCGAAACAGAGACGACCTGTACTCTGGCACTGTCGCCTCGTTTGGCACCTCCCTGCACCAAAGGTTATCCGCCCCCGCTCTGTCGCATTCTCAGCAGCCGGTTATTAGCGGTGAAGTTATGTTTTATTTACCCGTCGACGTTTTACGCAAAACTGCCAGGCAATGCTTCAGTTCCTCATCCAGAGGCGCTTCCACGCGCATCACTTCCCCGGTATTCGGATGGGTGAACTTAAGCGCGGCGGCGTGCAGGAATAACCTTTTCAGGCCTGTTCCTGCCAGCTGAGCATCGAAGTCTCTTTCACCATAGCGATCGTCGAAAGCAATAGGATGGCCCGCGTGCAGCGTATGCACGCGAATCTGGTGCGTACGGCCAGTGATGGGGCTGGCTTTAACCAGCGTCGCTTTTTCATAACGCTCTTCGACTTTAAAACGCGTTTCAGAAGGTTTCCCTTCACTACTCACCCGTACCACGCGCTCACCGCTTTGCAAAATATTTTTCAGCAGCGGGGCCTGAACCGCTTTCACGTGCGAAGGCCACGAGCCGCGTACCAGCGCCAGATAATCTTTCTGCATCCCCTTTTCACGCAGCTGTTCATGCAGCGAACGCAGCGCGGAACGTTTTTTTGCTACCAGCAGGATACCGGAGGTATCGCGGTCAAGACGGTGTACCAGCTCCAGAAAACGAGCTTCCGGACGCAGCGCCCGCAGCCCCTCGATCACGCCGAAGCTTAGCCCGCTGCCGCCGTGAACCGCCGTCCCTGAAGGCTTATTCATTACCAGAATATAATCGTCTTCATAAACGATTGCGTTAGCCAGAGCGGCAACCTTATCCAGCTTTGGCGAAACGGCCGCTTCTTCGCGTTCTGCGACCCGAACCGGTGGAATACGCACTTCATCCCCCGGCTGCAGCTTGTATTCTGGCTTAATGCGTCCTTTATTTACGCGGACTTCGCCTTTACGCAAAATCCGGTAAATCATACTTTTTGGCACACCTTTCAGCTGGGTGCGTAAAAAGTTATCGATGCGCTGCCCCGCGTCATCGGCGGCGATAGTCACAATTTGAACTGCTGGAGTATTGGTTTTCATGGTGGGCGATTCTAAATAGAGCGTCAGCATAGCGCCACTTCTTTTTCTGTGCTTAACTGAAAGTGACCTCTGTCGCCGCAGGTTTATGCCTGTTTTTTCGGCGATTTGCTGAAAAGCACTGCAAATCGTTTTAAAAGCTGGAATAAACTTCGCAGAGCGGGAAAAGTCACCTTGCTATCACAAGCTTAGCAGTGGAATAATGATTCCGTTTTACTGGCTCAACGCATGTGAAACAAGAGAATAGCGTTATAAGAAATTTTGCCGGATCGTACATACACGCAGCAATGGCGTAAGACGTATTGTGCAATCAGGCATTTAGCGGGCTGCGGGTTGCAGCCTGGACGACAAGACGGGACAGGTTCACTCTGGTTACCACTGGTGGTTCTCCCTCTTTATAAACGCGCTGTTTTTCCAGTTGAAAAACAGGCTACCGAGATTTGCGCCCCTTGAGCTGGCGACAACCGGGAGGTTGACGGCTTTGCGATGAGACACGGGGCCATCGGTTTGACGCGTCCAGCGTTACTATGCCCGTAGCTTTGTCACTAATGTAAGAATAATGAGTAAGTTACGATGAAAAGAATGTTGATCAACGCAACTCAACAGGAGGAGTTGCGTGTCGCCCTTGTAGACGGACAGCGTCTGTACGATCTGGATATCGAAAGCCCAGGACACGAACAGAAAAAAGCCAATATCTATAAAGGTAAAATTACCCGCATCGAACCCAGCCTTGAAGCCGCCTTCGTTGATTACGGCGCTGAGAGACACGGTTTTCTCCCTCTGAAAGAAATCTCCCGCGAAAACTTTCCCAGCAACTACTCCTCTCATGGCCGTCCTAATATCAAAGACGTGCTGCGTGAAGGTCAGGAAGTTATTGTTCAGATCGATAAAGAAGAGCGTGGCAATAAAGGCGCGGCGCTGACCACCTTTATCAGCCTGGCCGGCAGTTATCTGGTTCTGATGCCGAACAATCCGCGCGCGGGCGGTATTTCACGCCGTATCGAAGGCGATGACCGTACCGAGCTGAAAGAAGCGCTTTCCGCACTGGATTTACCGGAAGGCATGGGTCTGATCGTACGTACCGCAGGCGTTGGCAAGTCCGCCGAAGCGCTGCAGTGGGACCTGAGCTTCCGCATGAAACATTGGGAAGCCATTAAAAAGGCCGCTGACAGCCGCCCTGCTCCTTTCCTGATCCATCAGGAAAGTAACGTTATCGTTCGCGCTTTCCGTGACTATTTGCGTCAGGATATCGGCGAAATCCTTATCGATAACCCGAAAGTGCTGGAGCTGGCTCGCCAGCATATCGCCGCACTGGGTCGTCCTGATTTCAGTAGCAAAATTAAGCTTTACACCGGCGAAATCCCGCTGTTCAGCCATTACCAAATCGAATCGCAAATTGAGTCGGCCTTCCAGCGTGAAGTGCGTCTGCCTTCCGGCGGCTCTATCGTTATCGATTCCACTGAAGCGCTGACCGCCATCGATATTAACTCCGCACGCGCGACCCGCGGCGGTGATATCGAAGAAACGGCCTTCAATACCAACCTGGAAGCGGCAGATGAAATTGCCCGCCAGCTGCGCCTGCGTGATCTGGGCGGCCTGATTGTTATCGACTTTATCGATATGACGCCGGTTCGCCATCAGCGCGCGGTAGAAAACCGCCTGCGTGAGGCCGTGCGTCAGGATCGTGCTCGTATCCAGATTAGCCATATCTCCCGTTTCGGCCTGCTTGAGATGTCGCGTCAGCGCCTCAGCCCGTCGCTGGGCGAATCCAGTCATCACGTCTGCCCTCGCTGTAGCGGCACCGGCACCATCCGTGATAACGAATCGCTGTCGCTCTCTATTCTGCGTCTGATTGAAGAAGAAGCGCTGAAAGAGAACACCAAAGAAGTTCACGCGATCGTTCCGGTACAGATTGCATCTTATCTGCTGAATGAAAAACGTGAAGCGGTGAGCGCCATCGAAAAACGCCAGGGTGGTGTGCGCGCGATCATCGTGCCTAACGATCAGATGCAAACTCCGCATTATTCCGTGCTGCGCGTGCGCAGCGGCGAAGAGACGCAGACGCTCAGCTATCATCTGCCAAAGCTGCATGAAGCCGAGATGGCGCTGCCTTCTGAAGAAGAACACGCCGAGCGCAAACGCCCTGAGCAACCTGCTCTGGCCGCTTTCGTGATGCCGGATGCACCGCCAGCACCACACGAGCCCGAGCCGGAAGCGCCTGTTGCGCCAGCTGCTGTCTCTCAGCCGGCCACAGCCCCTGCCGCTAACGAACCCGGTCTGGTTGGCCGCTTCCTGCGTGGCCTGAAGAAAATGTTCGCCGCTGAAGAGAAGCCGGTTGAACAGCCTCAGCCTGCCGCCGTAGTGGAAGAAGAAGAAGAGAAAGCGCCGGAAGCTACCCCGCCGCGCAGTGAACGTCGTAACAATCGCCGTCAGAATAATCGTCGCGATCGTAATAATGGCGATCGTTACGGCGATCGGAGCGAACGTGGCGACCGTAACGAGCGCAACGGTGAACGTAACGACCGTAATGGCGACCGTAACGAGCGCAACGGTGAACGTAATGACCGCAACGGCGAACGTAACGACCGCAACGGCGAGCGTAATGACCGCAACGGCGAACGTAACGACCGCAACGGCGAACGTAATGACCGCAATGGCGATCGTAACAATCGTAATAGCAATCGTAACGAACGTATGGTGCGCGACAGCGATCCACAGGCAGAAGCTCGCGAAGAAAACCGCCGCAGCAAGCGCAATGCTGCGCCGCAAGACGACGTGCCGGTCGATGAAGAAGGTCGTAGCCAGCAGCGTGAAGATCAGCAGCAGCAACGTCGCGAACAGCGTGCCGAGCGCAAGCGTCGTCAGGATGAAAAACGTCTGGCCGCACAGGAAGAAACGGTTGAAAGCGCACCGGTAGCAGAAGCCACCGCCGTCGACGAACAGGGTGAAGAGCAGCAGGTTCAGGTAATGCCGCGTCGTCAGCCGCGCCAGCTAAGCCAGAAAGTTCGTATTGAGACGGCCGAGCAGACCGCGGCCCGCTCTTTCGCACCGGAAGAAGCGGCCCCGACTGAAGAACCGCAGCCTGCACTGACCGAAGCAGTGGATATCGTGGAAGCAGACGAGGAAGAACGCGACAATAACAGCATGCCGCGTCGTTCACGTCGTTCGCCACGCCATCTGCGTGTTAGTGGTCAGCGTCGTCGCCGCTACCGCGATGAGCGCTATCCGAACCAGTCGCCGATGCCGCTGACCTTTGCTGCCGCGTCACCGGAAATGGCTTCGGGTAAGGTGTGGGTCTCCTATCCGGTTGCGCATGTCTCTGATAGCCATGAGATTGAGCAGTCCGTTGTACCGGACTACGGTCACGAAGAAGCGGCCGCTGCCGTTGCCGTCGCGGCCGCTGAAAGTCTGCCGCAAGATGTGAAAGACGAAGCGCCGGTACATATCGTTGAGCCGCAGTCCGTCACGCCGGCCACAGCGGCTGAAATCGCGGCCGTAGCGCCCATGGAAATCACCGACAATGCGGCCATTGCTGCAGCGGTGAATGAAGAACCTTCTGTTGTCTCTGCCGCCGATGAAGACGTTGCGAAAGAGGTTGCTCAGGCTGCCTTCCCTGCGGCTGAACCGGCTGAAAGCGAAGGTGAAGCGGAGGCCGATCGTGCTTTCGCCGCCGACGTTAGCGAGCAGACAGAGCAGCAGGTTGCGGAAGTGCTTAATGCGCCAGAAGCCACGACTGAACCCGTTGTGGTTTCCGAACCGCATGCGCCAGTTGCCGGTCGCGATGAACCCGCTGCCGTCTCGGCACAGGCTGAAACCGTAGCACCGGCAGCACAGATTGACGCACCGGTACAGGCTGAAGCCGCAGTACCAGCAGCGCAAACTGAAGCACCGGTACAGGCTGAAGCCGCAGTACCAGCAGCGCAAACTGAAGCACCGGTACAGGCTGAAGCCGCAGTACCAGCAGCGCAGGCTGAAGCACCGGTACAGACTGAAGACGCTGCACCAGCAGTGCAGGCTGACGCACCGGTACAGACTGAAGCCGCAGCACCAGCAGTGCAGACCAACGCACCGGTACAGGCTGAAGCCGC
>NZ_DALZCD010000153.1:0-4545 GCF_031978025.1 Erwinia sp. | reverse complement strand
CTGAAGCCGCAGCACCAGCAGTGCAGACCAACGCACCGGTACAGGCTGAAGCCGCCGCACCAGCAGCGCAAACTGAAGCATCAGCACAGTCTGAAGCGCCGCGTGTGGCCTCTGCTGCACCAGCGCGTCCTCAGGCACCTGCTGAAGCGGCACCGCAAACTCAGGCTGCACCAGCGGCCGTTGCTACCGCTGAGAAAGGCCAGTCTGACGTTGCCGCTCCGGCCTTTAAACATCATGCCACGGCACCGATGACTAAAGCGCCCGCGCCTGAATATCAGTCGGAACCTGCTCGTCAGAGCGACTGGGTGCGCCCTTCCTTCAACTTTGAAGGAAAAGGTTCAGCCGGTGGTCATGCTGCCACTCATCAGGCGACGGCTCCGGCTACCCGCCCTGAGTAAGCAGCAATGCTCATAAAAAGCCCCGGTCAGTGACCGGGGCTTTTTTTTGCCTCATCTTTTTGACTTCAACGCAGACACGTCTGCAGAGTGCGCTTATTTGCTGCCTCCTCTCTGCCACTGCTCAATATTTTTAGCAGCAATCCGGTCAGGGTAAAAATCCAGCGCCGGGCTTATTTACCGCCCCTTCTCTCCGGCTGCTCAATATTTTTAGCGGCAAGCAGATCGTGGTAAACACCAGCGCCGAACTTATTTACCCTCTCTTCTCTTCGGCCGCTCAATATTTTGGGCAGCAATCAGGTCAGGATAAAAACCCAGCGCCAGGCTTATTTACTGCCTCTTCTCTGCTGCTCAATATTTATGGCAGCAAGCAGACCTTGAACTCAGCACCGGGCTTGCGTCGGTATCAGACCCGCTGAGCGGTAGCCCGCGATTAACTCGTCAAACAATGTCAGATCGGCCCGGCTTCTGGCCATCAGCTGCGCCCCGGCTACGGCAGCAAAGATAGCGCGCGCGCGTTGTTCGCTCTCTTCCTGCCCGCTCAGGCCCGCTTCCCGTAATCGTGCAGCCAGCCAGGCGACGTTTATATCCGCGAACGTCTGCACTTCTTTTTTGACCGACTCCGGCAGATCGTCGTATTCAGCAGACATAAAGCTGCCCATGCAGAGCCGGTTTTCACTTTCCAGCGATCGGCGAAAAATCTGTGGGTATCGCGCCAGGCAGCTGATGGCATCCTGTGCCGAGCCTTGCAGCGCCTCTAAATCGGCGGCGGTATCTTCCCAATAACGTTTTGCTACTGCCGCACCCAGATCCGCTTTGCTGGGAAAATGGTGATAAATACTGGCTGCTTTGATCCCTACCTCGCCAGCCAGGTCACGAAAATTCAGCCCCGTATAGCCGTGGGCCTGGGCGCTACGACGTGCGGCGTGCAGGATTTCATCTTTAGACGTTTTACTCATGGTGTCGCTCCTGTTGCAGAATAAATATTCTACCATGTGGTAGGTAGCTATTGACAGCAGATAAACAGAGGCCTACCTTTAAAACCTACCAACTGATAGATAGGAAAACAAATCATGAGCCACCCTCTTTTTTTCTCAGACGCTACTGAACTTGCTGAGCTAATCCGCTCGCGTGAAGTCTCGCCGGTAGAAGTCGTTCAGGCACACCTTGACCGAATTGAAGAAACCAATCCCAAGGTCAATGCTGTTGTCACGCTGGCAGCGGATGCGCTCAAAAACGCGAAAGCGGCAGAAGCGGCCGTGATGGCCGGTAAACCGCTCGGCCCGCTGCATGGCGTCCCCTTTACGGTAAAAGATTCTATTGATACGGAAGGGGTAATGACGCAGCGCGGATCGCCTATCTTTAAAAATCGTCTGCCTGCACAGGATGCAACCAGCGTGGCGCGGATCAAAGCAGCTGGCGGTATTCTTCTGGCGAAGACCAATCTGCCCGAATTTTCCTACTGGATTGAAAGCGATAACCTGCTCTCGGGTCGTTCCAACAATCCCTGGGATTTAACGCGCACGCCCGGTGGATCCAGCGGCGGTGAATCAGCAGCTATTGCGGCAGGGATGTCACCGCTGGGCCTCGGCACTGACCTGGCTATTTCCATACGTGGCCCCGCATCGCAAACAGGCATCACCTCGATGAAGGCTACACATGGCAGCGTACCGATGACTGGGATCTGGCCGCGTGCGCCGCGCCGTTTCTGGCATGTCGGCCCGATGGCCAGATCCGTGCGTGATATCTCGCTGGCCTTTTCACTGCTGGCCGGGCCGGATGGCCAGGATGCTTTTTCCAGCAGTGCGCCTCTCTTCCCCGCTGAAAACGCTTTCCGCCCTGACCGCCCGCTTCGTATCGGCTGGATGACCGGCCCCGGCTTCGGTCCGGTAGATCCTGACGTGGCGGCAGTGGTGAAAGCGGCTGCCGAAGCGTTAGCCTCTCTCGGCCTGTCGGTAGAACAGGTTGCTATTCCGGCGCTGGAGCGGGATTTTGCTCTGGAAGTTTTTAATCGTATTCATGTGATGGAAATGAAACCGGCTTTTGCCCGCGCGACGGCGGGACACGGCCTGGAAGAACTGTATAAAATGGCGAGAACCATGCTGGCGCTGCCCGATACGCCCATAGCGGATTTTATTGAGGCCGAACAGGCCGCAGAGCGGCTACGGGATGGCTTTGCCGACTACTTTTCCCGCTACGACGTACTGATTACGCAGGTTTTGCCCGTTCCCGCCCATAAGCATGGCGTTGAACAGTTTACTATTGCGGGTCAGACCGTTGACGCAACGTATTTGCAAGGGGCGACGGTGCCGCTTAACGTAACCGGCCTGCCCGGCCTGTCGCTTCCCTTTGGAACCGGCAGCGCAGGGATGCCAATCAACGTGCAGATTGTTGGGAAATGGCATGCGGAAGCCACTATTTTACAGGTGGCAGCGCTGCTGGAAGCCGTCAGTCCGGTCAGGGGCCGTCATCCGGCTCTGTGATACACGCCACGCCTGACTTTTTTACTTTCACAGGATGTTATGTATGAATGCCTTTTTTAAAGCGGTTGAACTCGAAAAAGCGTACCGATTGATCAATCATGGCCCGACAACGCTGGTCTCGGCAAAACATGACGGTGTCGAAAACGTCATGTCTGCCGCATGGGCCTGCGGGCTGGATTTTACCCCAGCCAAATTAACGGTCGTGCTCGATAAAAGCGCCTTTACCCGCAGTCTGATTGAAGCAAGCGGTGAGTTTGTTATCCAGGTCCCCGTCACAGGACAGGCCGACCTTGTCCATTATCTGGGCACGCACTCGCGCCATAAAGAGCAGGACAAGCTGACAGAATCAGGCGTGACGCTTTTTTCCGTGCCGGACGTTTCGCCGCCGCTGGTAGCAGGCTGCGCGGCCTGGCTTTTCTGCCAACTTATTCCTTTGGAACAAAATCAGCAGGATCATGATTTATTTATCGGGGAGATCAAAGGCGCATGGGCGGACAGCCGGGTGTTCAGAGAAGGACACTGGCATTTTGAAGACGCGGGCGATGAGTGGCGCAGCCTGCACTATATTGCCGGCAAGCATTTTTATACTATTGGCGCGTCGCTGGACGTGGAGTGAGAGAAAAAGCAGGCAAAAAAAGCCCGTCGTCAGGAGGTTAATCTGAAGACGGGAAAAAAACGGATGCACCCGGTTTAAGCGCATCCAAAATGGGTAAATCTAGGCATTCATTTTAAACAGTGACATCTGCGACATGGAACTGAACACCTTATAAGAAGCCTGCAGCGCAGCCTGCTTCATGGTGTAGGACGAAATCGTGCTGGTCGGGTCAGCATCCACCAGATTACTCATCTGGGTCGCCTGGTTCAGCGCGGTATCGCCCGCTTTCGATTCAATACTATCCAGCTCGTTCAGCTGCGTGCCAACTTCAGACTGTACTTTCAGCACGTTGTTCATAGAGTTGCGCAGGCCGCGGTTGGCCTTAGCCATATCTGCCGCTGCCGCGTCTTTGGTTGCGCCATCCGCATTCGCCAGCGGCTGCTTCAACGAGTTAATCGCCGTATTCAGCGTGGTAAAAATGTTGCTTTCACTGGCGCTACCGTCCGGTTCCGGCACCGCATTGCTGGTCAGCGAGGTAAACACCTGGCTGCCGGTATGGCTGGTGGTCATGGTACGGCTGGCATCGACTTTCTGGCTGATGGCGGTATCGCCACCGTTATAGGTAACGTTGCCGCTGGCATCCGCTTTGAAAGGCGCCTTATCAGACTGGTAGCCCGCAAAGATATAGCGGCCGTTACCGTCCGTAGAGTTCGCCAGGCCCATCAGCTGATCGCGCAGGCTGGTCAGCGTGGTGGCATAAGTCGAGCGGTCTTCGTCCGACAGCGTGCCGGTTGATGCCGCGACTACCGCCGTCTGCGCCTGAGTGATGACGCTGGTCACCTGCGAAAGATTGGTGGACTCCTGCGACAGGCTGCTGGTCGCGAAGTTACGCGCCGTTTTGTACTGGCCGGCCTCGGCCTGAGCCTGAGAAAGCACAACGGCCTGGGCCGCTGCGACCGGATCGTCCGAGGGCTTGACCACGCGTTTGCCGGTCGCTAACTGTTCGCCTGACTTCAGCCAGGTGGCCTGCGAATCAGAAATACCGCGCATCTGCTGGTATTTCTGATTCGCA